>CAXRJY010000193.1:0-18217 GCA_964230915.1 Candidatus Poseidoniaceae archaeon
CAATCTTCACTCGCCACCCTCTGTTTTCCAACTCCCGCCCTGCATCCAGTGCTAGAATGTGATTCTTTTCAGGGCGTCTGGAATTGGCTGGAAACAATATCTCCAACTCACCTCTTCTCCATCTTCCATGCCATCTTTCGACTTTCTTGCGAGCAGAATCAGGCACTTCAAGGTGACAAGGAATGACCTTTGAACCTTCGATGACATCATCTAGGCGTTCACTGACCACCACCAACGCATCTGCAGATTGACAGAGTTTTCGAATCCTCTTTCCCTGATTTGCTCTCAGGCCAACATCGAAATCGTGTCCATGCACAGTCACCGTCCACGGTATCTTCCAACGCTCAGAAAGTGCTTGAGCCAATTCTGCTGTTGGCCAGACGGTGTGAGAACTGATCAATTCTGGTCGCCAATCACCAAGCCACTTCTCAATCCTCCGAGCCTGCCTCCTGATCGATGCCGCGGTCCATCGTGGAAATGGATTCTCTGGAAATGCTGTGTATCGAACAGTGAAGACTTCATTACCCTCGAAGGTGAACACTCTCGGCGCCTTTGCAACACCTTGCATGGTCGAGCGGCGTTGTTCATGCATCTGCAACATCCGTGGAAGGGTATTCACCACTTTGACATCATGTCCCATTGAACGAAGTAGCCTGACTCTGTCAGCAACGAATGCCCCTCTTGCAGGATTTGCTGGAAGAGGATGCAGTAGGCTCAACAGGAGTATCCTGTTAGACATTTGAACACCTCATTGTAGTGCTGAATTGATGACTGCAAGGTTCTCAGCAACACTGGCTTTGTCATTGAACAAGCCTGAGCCAACCACCGCATTGGTGACTCCCCATTCACTGAGCATGGCGATGTTATGTGACTTGACCCCTCCATCGATCTGTATCTGTACGGGGCGCCCTCCAGCAGCAACTTGAGCATCTATCGCTTCTCGTAGGCGCCGAATCTTCGCCTCGACGGTTGGAATGAATGATTGCCCACCAAAACCCGGATTCACACTCATCACCAGTACCATGTCACATTCAGGAAGTACCTCTAGAGCGGCTTCCACCGAGGTGCCAGGATTCAATACTACGCCAGCACCACAGCCTCGGGCACGGATTGCAGTCAGTAATCTGTGAAGATGAGAAACTGCCTCCACATGCACAGAAAGATGGTCACAACCAGCATCGACATATTGCTCCCATGCATCTTCTGCATTGTCTATCATCAGATGAGCATCGAAGGTTGGGCCGTCTCCAAGTGCAGAACGTAGGGCCTTGATGACCGGCGGCCCAAAGGTCAGATTGGGGACGAAATTCCCATCCATGACATCAAGATGGAGCCAATCAAGTCCCGCATCAACAGCCTCTTGGCAAGCCGTAGCAAGTCCAGCAAGGTCTGCGGTCAGGACGCTGGGAGCGATAATCATCATCTCGCCTCTTGTTTCTTGCCTTAGCCTTGCGCTCATAGTGCTTACTGCCAGAAATAATTGTAGTTTTCATGGAGCAATAGTTGAAATGCCTCCATTGAAACGATTAGGATAGGCGAATAACATGGCAGCACCAGTAGCAGTATCAGATGCGGAATATGATGGAGTGGTTAGCGATAATGAATGGGTCTTGGTCGATTTCTGGGCCCCATGGTGTGGGCCTTGCAAGATGATAGGGCCAGTCCTTGAAACAATAGGGAATGAAAGAGAGAATCTCTTCATCGCCAAGGTCAATACTGATACTGACACTATGAATGCAGGGAAAATGGGAGTTCGTGGTATTCCCAACCTCATTCTCTATCATAATGGTGAGAAGGTAGAACAGCGCACAGGCGCAATGAATGCAGGTGCAATGAACGAGTGGCTTTCTAGCCACATGGATTGAATAGTGCACAGGGACAAACATGAATTGGAAACACACATTGGTTGCCGGTGCAGGAACTGGGACAATATTGGCTTCGCTGTCCGCGCTTATCATGGTAAAGATAGGAATCGATCCTGGCTCCCTTCTGGGCCTATTGGTAATTGTTTGTGGGCTGGTATTGGTCTCCGGTTTAGCGATGAAAAAGATCTTCCAAGTCTTGGGCCATTCCGACATTAGTTTGAAAGTCCTCATCTCAATAGCATTCCTTACTTTCATCATACCCCTCTTTGGCCCTATCTTTGGTGCTCCAAACAGTAAATTGACGACATTGCTGCAGATTGTTGTGATAGGAACTGTAGGAGGACTCGTTTGGTCAATTCCTTTCGCACTTCGGTCTGTTTCCAAGAATCGTGGAAATAGCCATGCTTCTGAAGAGTAGCATGAAGCAGCATTGCTGATACTTTTTCGATAGATTGAGTGAAAGTTACTCATCACTCTTGATCTGGGATGAGTGTGGGCCCACTATCTTGAACTGGTTGTTGTGTTGTTGGGACTTCCGCTCCAAGAGTAGGAATTTCTTGCCCTGGAATCTGAGTAACGATGACCGCTCCAGTACTTGTCATGCTCATTCCAGCCATAGATAATTCCTCTTTGTCTTTCATCGTGATGGCAAGAATGCCGCCGATGATAAGGAATATCACCCCACAACATACCCCTCCAAAACCACCAACCAATCCCAAGCCGCCTTCAATTACATCTTCGATGACTTCACCGAGATTTTGATCATCATAAGTGACCCATACTGGAACATTGGAACTGATGTTGGAAGTTCCATTCATACAGCCATAACACGCCCTTCCAATCTTAATCAGCGCATCTCCATTGTGACTCGTCATGCTGTCTTTGTTGTCTTTGCCGACATTGCATTCACTGTATGCATCACCAACTTCTGAGTAATATTTGTTCTCAGATTCATTCGCTTCAACGATGTTTCCACTGAATCCTCTATTCGTTTTTCCATCATGAAAAACTGTGATTTCAGCCTCAACACATGCATCGTATTGGTCATCTCCATCTGCGTCAACATATTCACCTGCCACATAGAATGTGAAGCCAAGTTCGCCTATTCCATCATAGTCGATCAGAGTGATGCTTCCTGAAGTTGCATTCACGATTGAGAATTCAGGTTCAAATTCTTCCAATTCAACGAGTTTGTCTACACCCATGAATGCCAATACAATACCACCCACAGTGAAGAGGATGCCAATCCCAATCACAATCTTGGATGCGATATGCATATGAAATCTACAAAGGATATGTGTATTGATGTTTTCTCAATACTCATTCGTATAGAAGAGAAGGTTTGAGCGGGAAGGCAGCACCAGCCTTGCCACCTACGTCCTCGCCACTTCCAGCCTGCCAACATTCAACAGATTCCACATCCAGTTCTTCTGAAATGAACTCTTTGGCCGCATTGATGACAGATGCTTCATCGATACCATTCAGTAACAGACCTTTGTGCGCAGGGGACCACTTGAAAACCATGGGCATCATTCTCTTTCGCCACAGTGTTATCACTTGTCCACGCATCTCGCCTTCCTGAGCATATGGCTTGGCTTCAATGACTTTCTGGAACTGCTTGATATCTCCACCATCTTGTTGGAAACGGATTCCTGAGACTGCGAGGTCAACTTTCCAATCATCTGCTGTCTGAAATACCAATCTCTTTGGAGCAGAATCAAGATGGCGCATAGCAAGTAACTTTCTTTCTCTGGCATCGTCGAGAGTCATTCGCAGGAATGCTTCGGAATCGATGGCTTTCTGATCATCGTCATTCAGTTCATCCATGCCTTCGTATCTTCTTCCGGCGAGGAGGTCATCATTGCCTAGTTTCTGCCACCATTCTTCGGCAAGATGAGGAGTAGCAAGTTGCAGCATGTGACTCCAATTATTCAGCAACCATCTTCCTAGTTCAGGATTATTCCCACCTCGTCGTTGATACCAATTGAGGTCCTTGATCAAATCATAATGCGAGATTTCTACTGCACGCCTCAGATCGTAGATTGCCATGGCTTGAGCCCACTCATGGTAGCGTTGTTTGAGTCGAGCAGTCATCCAAGCATCGATGTTTGATGCGCCACCATCCCATCCCAATATCAATGAGGGAATATCATGTAATTGACTGACCTGTCTGTTATTTGCCTCAACTGCGGTATCTGACCAATCCATACCAGCAGTAGGTTGAGCAGCGAAGAGAATGAACAATCGCACGGTATCTGCACCAAATCTAGCAATCATATCCTCTGGACTCACAGTATTACCCAAACTCTTGCTCATCTTGGCGCTTCGTTCACTCAATTCATTTCCACAGTGTGGACATGGAGAATCTCGATGTTCTACATTCAAAGTCACTGAACAGGTATCACACCATGGAGCGGGAGCATTGACCATTCCTTGACAGAGTAGCGTTTGGAAAGGTTCGTTTGCAGACAGCAACCCTAAGTCTCTCAGAGCCTTTGTCCAAAAACGTGCATAGATCAGATGCATCTGAGCGTGTTCGATACCCCCGCAATAGAAATCTACATTCATCCAATAATCAGCAATTTCCTTTGAGAAACATTCCTTGTCATTTTGAGCATCACAATAGCGCATGAAATACCATGCTGAATCCACGAAGGTATCCATAGTGTCAGTTTCTCTCCTTGCTTCCTTTCCACATGAAGGGCAGTCCACATCACAGAAAGTCGATGATGTCTCCAATGGGTTACCATGTCCACTGAATGAGACATCATCAGGTAGTTCAACAGGCAATTGTTCCTCTGGTACAGGAACAGGCCCACAATCAGGACAGTGGATGATGGGAATCGGGGTGCCCCAGTATCTTTGACGTGAAATCAACCATGGACGCAACTTCCACTGAATGGTTCCCTCTCCCTTTCCATCAGTTTCCAGTGCATTGATGATAGCACGTTTTGCATCTTCACCATATGTTCCATCAAAACCCTCTTTTCCTGAATTGACCATCCATCCAAGTCCAGTGAATGCTTTCTTCAATTCTTCATCAGGGTCTTCATCTTCCGAAGCGAGAAGAACTTTCTTGATCGGTATTCCATATCTATTAGCGAAATCAAAATCTCTTTCATCATGTGCAGGAACAGCCATGACCGCTCCAGTTCCATAAGATGCGATAACGAAATTCCCTGCCCAAATTGGAACTTTCTCACCGGTCAATGGGTGAATAGCATATTTTCCAAGGAAGACACCTTTCTTCTCTTTGAGCACCTTTTCACGGTCAAAGTCGCTCATTCTGACCACTTCATCTCGGAGTTCTCTCCATTGAGATTCATTATCCTCGCCAGTCGCAAGAATCTCGCATAGAGGATGTTCGGGAGCAAGAGTGAGGAATGTGGCTCCAAACAAGGTATCGGGACGGGTTGTGAAGACTCTGATCTCTTCATCGGGCATATTTTCGATGCCGAAAACAATCTCTGCTCCTTCGGAGCGGCCCAACCAATCTTGCTGTAGCAATTTGACATTCTCTGGGAATTCTATTTCTTCCAATCCTGAAAGAAGTTCTTCGGCATAATCGGTTATTCTAAGGAACCATTGTGACATATCTTTCTGCATGACTTCAGAGCCACAGCGCCAACATCTACCGTTCTTCACCTGTTCATTTGCAAGAACAGTCACGCAGTCAGTACACCAGTTCACAGGTGCATGTTCGCGGTAAGCAAGTCCCTTTTCCAGGAACTTGAGGAATGCCCATTGATTCCACTTGTAGTAGCCTGGGTCATGACTCTTGACTTGACGTTTCCAATCATATGAGAACCCCATGCGCTTGATTTGAGAAGTAATACTGGCCATGTTCCGTTCAGTGATGTCCCGAGGATGCCCACCTTCAGCGATGGCAGCGTTTTCTGCTGGCATTCCAAATGAATCAAAGCCCATAGGATAGATGACATTGAATCCCATTGCTCGCTTGAAACGTGCAACAGCGTCACCAATACTGTAATTTCTCACGTGCCCCATGTGCATTTTACCGCTTGGATATGGATACATTTCGAGACAGTAGAACTTGGGCACTCCTGATTCTGCTTGCGAGTTGAATATCTCAGCCTCTTCCCACCGCTGCTGCCAATGCGGCTCCGATACCTCTGGTAGGTAATCCATGATGAAGCGGCGACATTCGGTGTTGATATGAATACTACTCAGGAGAGCAACAACTCCCATTCAACTGGTGTATGCTTGAATCTTGTTCACAGGTCGTTTGATTCAAGCAGGAAAAGTGCTTCTCTGGTCAACTTGTAGCGATTGCGAACGCCGAATTTCTTCTTCTCTACCAGACCGAATTTCTGTAGAGTCCTAAGGTGGTGGCTGACTAATTGCTGACTCTTCTCCAAGCGTACAGCAAGGTCTGCCTGAGTTGGGTATGTTCCCATCTCGCCATCACCATCCAATAGCTTCAGAATCTTGCCCTGAAGGCTGTTTGGATCGGGAGAGAGAGGTGGTATCGGCAAATCCTCTTCAGGTGTCGCCATTGAAATCGTTGAAGGATAGAATCTCATCAATCTCCCATCAGGCCTTCGCCAGATCCTTTCTTCGTCTTCTAGAACCTTGATGTGATGTGTCAATTGCCCATTGCTCATTTGCAACGCTGCGAGTAAGGCGCGGAAGTGGCAACCCGGATTGGCGGTCAAATAACCCATCAGGCGTCCACGTTGGAACTTGCCATCATTAGTTTCGTGGGTGCGCCCAATCAATCCCATCAGGCTGAGACCTATACCGGTCAATGGTAAACGTATTCCTTCATGTGAGGTGACGAAAGCGATTAACATCGCAGTAATGCTGACAGCAGCAACACTGGTCAATACGGTTCCACCATACTCTTCAATCACACTATCTTGTTCCTTTACAGGTGCTTGTTCAACAGATTCTGAGATTTCGGATTGAATCAAATATTCATCGATTATCTCCAGCAGGATGAATGAAGTTTGGTATTGTGAACAACTGGGATGTTTTTCTTCTGCTATCACGATGCTGTAATTTCCAGCATTTGCTGTTTCAGGTTGCCATTGCAACCCTATTGCTGTGGAATCTGCGAGAACACTTTCTCTACCGAGGTCATCTGTGAATAACCAGCAACCACCCATCTCAGTGGTCACATACTGCCATTGGCCATGCGCTGTCGTACCCTGCAATTCTTCAGAACTATCCTCTTCTATCTGTTCATCAGAGCTATCATCAATTACCTCTTCAGCAGGTAGAGGCCAGTCGATGATCAACTCTCCACTACTGGATGGCCAGGAATTTGTACTGACTTCTATCCTGTAGCGGCCATCCTCCAACATCACCTGGTCTGTGTCTTTCATCTCAAGGAATAAATCCTCAAGAATTATCGATTGTTGTGAATGCAACCTTATTCGAGAGCCAGAATCTTCCCCACAGGATTGATAGAATTGTGAAACAGGCCATCCTGTACTTTCATCGTAGAGACTGACAGTCAAGCGACATGGTTGAGACCAGCGTAGATCGTTGACATCCAAACTCAGTAGGGTCACTTCAAAGCCAACAGAATCCTCACTTTTTTCAGTGACTGAATCAATGCTTACGTCCATCTCCATCTCGTCATCACATTCGATTGAAGCGCCATTGCTGACAAAATCAAAATCAGAATAACCTCTGACATCGAATTCCATCACATCGACAACCATACGATAGGTACCAGTTTCGATTTCACAACCATCACGGTCGTAGAAATTCCAATTCGAATGCTGTATCACCAGTACTTCATCAACTCCGATCTCATGGCTGACGTTCATCTCTGGACATTCTCGGAAATCACGTGTGTCATAGACGACTCGCCCTACTTGATCAATGATGTGAATCTCTGCTCGGCAGGTGGATGAAAACATCACCTGTACTTCTTCACCACCAGTGTTGCTGATCGAAGCAGAGAGGGAAATGGAATCACCACTGCTGTAGGACCTATCTTCAACAATGATTGCAGCTGAAAGATTACTGATACTTTCCATTCCCGTATTTGCATATCCGAATGAAATCACATCATCGAGGTCATCCTGCGCAGGAAGCCCAATCTTCAGGTTATGTTCACCGTCCAACATGCTTCCATCAAAGGATAACCAACCAACATCAACCAAGGAATGAGGTCCCAATGACTGGTGTCCTCCTGCACAATCAATGTCAGTCAACTGATCGATTGAATCGCCAATCTGAACTCTCAAGAAACATGCACTGTCTTGTGGCAGTTCAATCGTTTGTGAACCGGTATTGATGAATCTGACCAATGCTTCCAGCGATTCGACTTCATCATGAAGGGAATCGCCACTTGCAGTCTCAGCGATGATGACTTCAATCTCTAGATTATCAGGCACCAGTATCTCCTTCTGAACTGGTAGAGTGATGGTCATTGCCAATCCGCTTGAAGGAGCGTTGATGAGCAAATCGATTTCGCCACTTATCGGCAATTCATCGATGGTATAGTCGACTACTCCAAGTTCAAGTGATTGCAATGCGCCTACTTCAGAACCCTGACTCTGTTCACGACAACCGTCTTCCTCGAAGGAATCGTACAATACTATTCCATCAGCGACGATACTGAAAGCAATGGGGCAAGTTGGATTGGTAGAGACTGCAGCAGCGCTCTCTCCATTATTGTGAATGGCTGCAGAAAAGGAAAAGATATCTCCGACGACGAAATATCCCTTGTCTGGAATCTGAAGTTCAGAAACTTCCAATGAGAGATCATCCTCTCCATCAGCAGCAGCGATTACCGGCAACAAGAACAGCAAGATGAGGGCAAAGGCCAGAGGCCGCTGCCAGGTCACATGCGCATTCATCGTACATTCGAACCGCTTACTCCTCTTGAAGGGTTACGGTGCAGACTATTTGTGGCCCCATAGGGGCCAAAGCGGTTGATTGATGTTCAAGGGGGGTATGACGTCGTCATGGCGGAAGTATTGTTGTCCGGTGATGGAATGACTGTTTTGCAGGCTCAGTTGGGCGATTGGGACAATTTGAACCACTTATTGGTATGCGAAAATTCCGGTTCTGCATGCATAGTAGATCCCTATTCGGGAACATATTGGCTCAAGATATGTGAGGAAAACGGTTGGCGACTTGAGTCGGCAGCGTTGACCCATAGTCATTGGGACCATTCGAAAGGGGTCAAGTCACTGTATGAAGCAGGGGTCAGAGTCTGGGTTCACGAAAATGAAACGTTACGCGGATGGACTGGTCCGGATAGCGACCGTTGGGAGCATCCGGCACTGACCAGTTCTGGATTCACAGTAGGTGAGTTGGAGTTTGAGGTTCATTGCACACCTGGCCATACACCTGGCCATGTCACCCTGATTGGAAATGGAGTTGTAATCAGCGGAGATTGTCTATTTCTGGGTAGGTGCGGTAGAACCGATCTATTCGGCGGTGATGTCCATGCTATGCATGAAAGTCTGAAGTATCTGAAAACGACACTTGGAAATTCATTAGAGGATTGGCTCGTTCTTCCAGGGCATCAATATGTCATGCCAGATGGTAGCGTTCCTACTCATTTGACCGTGGGACAACTACTGGAACAGAATGAAGCATTGCGAGCAGCAGGTGATGATGATGCATTCCATGCTTTGGAGTTTCTTGCATTTGATGATAGTCTGGCAGTGAAAGCAAAACGTGAGAATGCCAGAGCCAATAATATGGATTAGTCAAGAATCCGGAAAATGTAACTAAAAAGAGCCGCCCAGAACTTGCGTTCCGGACGGCTGGTAATCGGGCGTAGCTATACCCGTATCGAACCTGTGATCTGAGAGACGATCATCCAACACTCAAAGGTGCTCGATGCCGACTTTCTTCACATTGGCCTTTTTGACCTTGTCTGGTAGCCAAGCTGGCCCATTTGCCGGCTTGGGAACCATTTTGGTCCAGCCCGTGAAGACATGGACTCTCTTTGTGCCGCGCTCACGCAGCCTGATGTCCGTTGCTCCTCGGGTTGCGGCCTTCAGCGCAGCGCCACGTGGTTGGCGACTGGCGAAAACCTGGCCTGTGTCCTTCCCGCCTTTCATCAAGACGAAATATTTCTTATCTGCCATAAGGTTTCAACCTCCAAATCGCCAGCCCAAGGTTCAGGGGATAAACCTTTTGCTAGTAAAACGTGTCACTGCGCCACATATGGCACCCTATGCTTCGATTCGACCATCATTTGTTGGATGCATGCGCAGTCTTACGAATAGGGAAAATTATCTGGATAATAGAATCAGAGGGAAAATAATAACATAATTATTCACTACGATCAGAGCATGTTACTATGTGAAATCGAATCATATCGAATTCAGAATTCACCCTTGAAAAAGAGTTTAGAATTCAGCACCAGCAAGGGTCTTCGTATCTGAAACTCCTTCCACTTGACGGATGTCATCAACTACAGTTCGAGCAATCACGCCCATATCATCTGCCACGATTTTGACTAGAATGTCATAATCTCCGAACAAGATAGTGGCATCAACTACGTTTTCAAGTTCCTTGATGATTTGGAATGCTTCGAACTCCATTCCAGGTTTGGCGTTGATGAGAACGTATCCTATGGCCATGCTGCTCATACCACCGGAGCAGTTTCACCATGAATACCCTTTGGTGGATTTCAGATCATATGATATCATCTAGAACTTCGGAGAAATCCCCTTCAACCTTTTGTTCTTGCACCGGTTCTTGATGCAATGGCTGCTGTAGAATCTCCTGATTATGTGCAACTTCGCTTTCATTGACTGCTGCTTCTTCACTCCTGTTTTGAGACCATGGATCAAATTCATCCTCGACATTTCTTCGCCGAATCATGAATGATAGCATAACAATGGTGATGATAATCAGACCGACTCCAATTCCGAGAATGGTGTCTTGTGTACTGAAGCCAGATGAGACCTTTTCAATGTCATCAGATTCCTCTTCGGGTTCGCAATCAACTCCAATGACACATTCTGGTGGCTGTATGGCTACAACAAGATGAGATAGAACGGCCTCTCCTCTATCTCCGTCTGAATCGATGCAGTAGGCTGATATCTGCCATGGAGGTTGATTGACACTGCTGTTGACCTTCGGAGTTGGATATTGAAATGACACAATCCCTTCTTGCTCATCCATGACTTGAACCTCTTTACTCAGTGAGAATACTTCGCGTTGGCTTTTGTCGTTGATGATGAATGTGCACTCCGTTCCTTGAATTCCGTCAAGGTCCTTGACAATGATACTCGCTTCGAGCTTTTCTCCTACAATGACTTCTTCTGGAGCCGTGATATTCATTGTAGGGATGGAGCGATCAATATCCAATGTCACCACTCTTTGAACCATCAGTCCATCCACATCGGTGAAGGTAATGGTCAGCACGACTTCACCTTCAATGAATGAAGAATCTGCCATCACTCTGAATCTTATCATGTGGGTAGCATTTTCCATTTCATCGAGGCATACTCCAGGATTGTCACTTTCATCTAAACGACTTGCAGGAACAGACCAACCACTCTGTGTTAGTATGGCATTCGAACTTGCCATTGGCCGATGGCTCTGAACATAGAGAGTAGCAATCGATTGATGTCCTCGAATCAATTGTTGGTCAATCTCTCCTTCGATGTTACAAAGGGATATGTTCAGGCCCAGTGGTGCGGCTAGCAGCACAGACCAAGATTCGGTGACTTCAACAATCGAACCATGGGCACCATGTAGTGTCAATTCAACTTCCACCATTCCTTGTTCAAGTGACTCAACAGGATATGGAAGTTCAATCAATGCTCCTTTTAGCCCTTCTTCGATTTCCACAGACGCAATTCGTTCAATATGTCCGGGCCACTTCACCACCAAGTCACCATATGCACTGCTGTTCGGGTCATCTGGATCATTGATCTCAACCCATACCGCTTCTCCAATCGCCCCAGTGGTGAAATCAATGCTATGATTATCAGAGTCACGCAGATCCAATACAGGTTGTGGCGCTTTGTTTCCTAATGTAATGCTCCGACTTGTCGATGAACCATCCGCAATGGTGAATCCAACTTCTATCGGCCCGAGTCCTCCACCGTTCGGGATGCTCAAATCTGATGAATAACAGGTTAGTCCAGGAGTATTGCTCTGAATGCTCGATACTGGGCTGAAATTTCCAAGTCCACTGTACATGTTGGGGAATTGAGTATCGGGGTCGTGATCAGCATCGAGTACACAGACTTTGACTTCTGAATCTTCACCCCTTGCAAGCCCAACACCATTTGCTGAGAGCGATGTGATTCCACTCCAATCATCCGGGTCAACTCCTTGGACATGGGGGCCATACCAGTTTGCAATTGCATCTACAACTTCTGAGATGTTGCTGAAGTGTATCTCTGTCGAGTTATATCCATGGGTGTCCCAAGTGATGACTATCAATTCCAACCAACCTAGTGTAGAATTCACCGGAATTGAAACTCCAGTCCACCATGTCAGATTATCACTGGTACCTGCAGATACCATTGTTGCTTCCGTCCATGTTCCATTATTGTCCATGATTCTCCATCCGACATCTGTGGCTACGATGCCAATATCATCGGAAACAACAGCGCTGCATGTGAAACTGCTTCCTCGGAATATCGTGCTGCTTTGACAATAAGCATCAGTTACTGAAGGTGGTTCATTCACTAGAATATTGAGAATCATTACATTGTTTTCGAGAAGACGTTCGTTGAACCCAGTGTCATTGACCCACCTCACAACAAATTCAGTGTATCCAGATCTCTGTGGGGTGATTTCAATCTTGACGATGAGACGACTTCCAGCCTGATCTCCTGGAGCAAGGGAGATGTCTGCCATTCCCACCAATGCATTACCTTGTCTTTCTCGAATTTCTATTGTACCATTACCCATGCTCGGAGCCAGATTTTCGATGAGTACTTCCATTGTTGATACACGGTCCTTGGTCGGTGTTCCCAAGGCCCTCACATCACTTATGTTGGCATCGTGTAGGATATCTGCAAAGGCAGACATCTTCGGGTCTCCAACCACTACGCCCATCCAACTCATCAGTGGATTTGCCATGTAGATCGATTCTGCCCAAGTATAGCCATTGGCATATGCAGTGGTCATGACGCTCGGATATGCAACAGCGGTCAGATAGGGTTCGTAAACGTAGCCTTTGACGCCTGACACTCCATCCTCAAGTAAGTCTGCCACCAGTGATTGCCCATACGCGGTTCCCCAATTGAATGAACGGCCACCGGTTGAGACGGCTGTTTCTGCAATACTTCCGTCAACCCAACCCATATGGGGTCTTATTGCTCTAAGATTCATGGTATCGAAATAGATGCTACCATTGTAAGTACCATCTCCAATGAGCGCTTCCATCCGGATTGAGAAATTCACTGCATCTTGATGTGGTCTGAAACGCATGGTTCTAGAATTCCAATCAATGGCGAATGAATTCGTGCTGCTTGTATTGGTCGACATCAGTGTACCGTTTTGAGCATAGGAATCAACCACGATCTGGTAGTCTCCATCTATCCACCCCGACTTCATCGCGTATCCATAGATTATCCAAGCATGGCCATTCAATTCATCATCAAAATCGAAATCTTGTTCAACATGGGCTGTGGCATTGTTTGCTTGGCTGTAACTTGGGCAATCAACAGCAATCCGGCGATTGGCGCTCAAGATTTCTGAGCTGTTGAGGGTTGTATTCCAGATGCTCACTTCATCTATCAGTCCCTCATAGTATGTGCTTCCTGCTCTATTGACTCCAAACTTGTACAATTGGATGTTATCGATACTGTTGTTTGGGAAGTTAGTGGAACGAACATGAATTCCATTCAGATATTGCATCATCACGCCATTCTCAAAAGTCATCGCAAGATTGGTCCATTCACCTGCTACCACGGCGCCAAAATCATGTTCGGCATTGTTTCTTGTCTGCCAATCTCCATTATTGCCGCCGCTGAACTGGAACTGGAATGAAGAATTGTCTCCAGCGACATCATTTACGGCGATTACAGAGGCATACTGATTCTGGCTGTCATTATCAGTTTTCACCCACATGGATACACTGAATTCTCCACCCCAATCATCAACATCCACTTTGGCGAATTCATTGATTCCATCGAAGTGGTAGGCCCCATCCCTCACTCCAGTTGCCCAGTTGTTACCGGCTGCAGTCCCTTGGATGGTCAGGTCAGCATTGGAGACTGAGTCGCTTACAGTTGTGCCACTGCCTTCGTCAAAACCCCAGTGATGAAGCAGGCTTGCCTCATTGACCGAACTGTTGTTTCCTACTGTCCAGTATTGATTGGCGATGAGACTCTTACTCATGTTAGGTCCACTCCAACTCAGGTCAATACCAGCCCAACCACCTTGCTCGAACATTTCAGTTCTGAAATGATAGACTCCAGCATCATACCATGTTGCATTGGAAGAAACCTCAACATGGGCATGAATCCCCTGATTACTGATTACCTCAAGTCCATCTATCCATAATTTTGAACCATCATCACTACCGAGATGAAAACTCCAGTTTCCAGATTCCGGGATTGTTAGAAAACCAGTATGTCTGACAGAAAAATGATCTTTGAAACGGTTGTCTAATCCAGCCCATGGACTGGGGTTGTCGGCTTGATCGATAATGGGTTCTATACGGATGAAGTCAGGTGTACGTGAACTGAGGTCAGGCATCAGACTGGTGTTGAATGAAACCCCAGCATTGTCAAAATATTCTGCAAGTACCCCATTTGTCTGAGCTGCTGGAGAGGCTGTACACGCCCCTCTTGTGAGAACTCCTTCCAGTGCAGCGTTTCCATTACGTTTCACAGATGTCTGTCGTTTCCATTCAAACGTCTCTCCATCATTGGTTGGTGGTTCTGAACTTGACCAATATCTAGAGCCCGAATCCCAAGCAGAGTCTGAAGTGTCGAATCCTGCATTTGGCAAGAAATTTCCATCCCATGAGCCGTCATTGGAACCCCATGATGCATATGCTATCACATTACTGATGTTGGTCAGAAAAGTTGCATTCTGATTGAAAATGACGGGTAGGTCCATCGTTCCGTTAAGTGTTGAATTTGCAGCGTATAGGTCGTCATTCCAGTATTTGTAACCCGAACCGTTGCGATTGGCAGCGAGGTCGAGAACGAATTCTCCTCGATTCCCGAGTGACCCATTCGCTTTCTCAATCAGTCCTAATGCAGTCTCTACAGTATATCCAGTAAGACGGGTAACGAGATAGAATCCATGTTTATCCTTCGAGAATGATTCGTATCCGTCTCCAAAGAATGGACCGTAGGAATGTTGCGTCCACCAGTCCTTATCCACTTCACCTTCAAGGTCGCCTTCGATCAAAGCGATTTCATTGTCAAAAGAAACCTTGTTGTTTCCACCATTCACTCGGAGAGGGATTCCCTTTGTGGTGACAAGATAATTGATGTCATCCTTGCGATGGCTGCTTTCATTGACCCACTCTCTAAAGGGTTCCACGAAATATGTGTTGAATTGGTCTCGATTGATGGTTTCTCCAGTCGGTGTGCTTTCATTGTCGAAAAGGAGAACATTCTCCATACTGATATTTCGGGCGCTCACAAAGGCCCATCCAATGGTTCTGCTAGACTCACTCTTGTTGTTGATAAGAACGCCAACATCGCTGTAATCCATGTATGAAGTCTGGGTGAATCCCCCTGAGACAGCGACATCATCGAATGGAGTTTCATTCCATGAATCTCTTCCATATGTGCTGAATCCATTGAAGAGTTCATTTCTGTCTTCTTCAATGTGGTTCACAGGTGAGTGGGGAATGGCTTGTGCCCAACTACACAGAAGTAGCATTGGAAGGGTAATGAAGATTCCAACCGCGTCGCGCACCCCATTCACCTGATTGGTCGAAGAAACAATCATCCATGATGGCTTCGGATAGCGGATTGCATAATCTCGTTGATTTCCAAGCATTGGCGCTTGTGGGAGAGAGAGGTCTTCGGCGATGGGGATAAGTAGCCCAAGCCTCCTACGTAGAACGATGGTTGAGTTGTATATGGCCAGAACCTGCCGTTATGGCAAGTTGAAGGTGATTGGTGGGGATTTACACAAGCAGGAAGCCGACGTTTTGATCACGCCAGCAAATAATCGTCTTTCTGGGCGTGAAGGGTTGGATGCTCAAGTGCATCTGGCTGCAGGGGATGACCTGCGTCAGAAGTGCAGAGATATCTCGGTAGTTCAGAGGACAAAGAATCTACCTCCTTGTCCAGTCACAACCTGCGTCACCACCGAACCATACGAGTTGAAGGAACAGTTCAAGCATATCATTCACATGGTTGGACCAGATTGCCGTCGCCCAAATCAGGATGAAGCACGTCGTGAATTGATTCGTGAAGCTTATGCTTCTTTGTTCAATGAGTTGAAAGGCCTGAAGAAGATTAAGACCATTGTTGCACCTCCGATTTCAATGGGAGTCTTCGCTTATCCTCACAGAGAAGGGGCACGAATGACCCTCGAGATTCTTCTTGATTGGCTTGAAAATGATGACAAAGCCAAGATTGATGAATATACCATCATTGTCAAAGAAAGGAATTTCATCAACAACATGAGAACTGTCTATCGAGAGACTGAGGATACTCTTCCCGGTAGAGATACCACCAATGAATGAATTCCGTACTGGTGGAATTGTAGCCAGGTTTTCATTCTGCGTCTACCGCTTCGCTATGGATGTCGGCGATATCCCCGAGCAGAGAGGGTTTCCGTAGGTCGTCGTTTCTGCAAAGCAAGGCCAAGAACTTGTGTAGTGGCATACCTTGTTCCCAATCGAGAAATGGTCTTCCAGAACGGGCACGGGGCAATGGTGGAATTCTTCTTTGAAGCATCCGCAATCTACCTTTCAAGGAATTTGTTTCAACTCTGAATATTCGCCATGAATCACCTCTTGTTCCTTTGAGTCTATGTGCATACAAAGGCATCAATCCACAACGTTCTCCCTCGTTCCGCATTGATTCGTGCTGTTCCCATGTACGTCCTGAAAGGTACATCTTCCTCTGCTTGTTGGCTTTGACTTCAATCGGGAAACATAGATCACCGCGTAAAGCCAACAGGTCTCCACTACCTTCCATGCCACTACCCGCAGCTCTGACAACCAGAAATGGTCTTTGGACGACTTGCATTGCTTTGGCTGTTTGAACAGTGTCACAAGAACGCGTCACCGCTCTTACGCCTTCTTCACTACCTGCTAGAACCGCTCGAAGTTCCCGCTCGTAGGAGCTTGCCATCATGTTCCATTGATTGGCAACAGAATATGAGGATGATGGGCGTATAATGTGAAAAACATCGATTATTGCAGTGAAGATTGAAATGCCATCAATGGAAGGATGTATTGTGGAACCTCTTATTGTGAGGACCGCCGACTTCCGTTTGGCGTATCGTTTGTGCGAAGAATTGCGGCGTCGCGATATTGCGTTCAAATTGTTTTCAGAAGGTCAACGCCTACCTGCTGAACGTAGCATTTGGATGGGCACCCCTGAAGAGGTATCCGTTGCCAGAGAAGGCCGAGGAATCGGAGTTGCGGTGGAGCAGGTTGAACTTGGAGTTGAAAGGGCATGGCAGATGGCATTGGGGCTCACAGCGACTAGGATATTGTCGTTCGGAATTGACCCCGGTCCAAGGCCAGGTCTTGCTTGGTATGCTGATACGGTGTTGATCGGCACGGCTCAACTCGAGAAGATCGATGATGTTGCGGATCATATCGTTGCCATCGCTGGTGTATTGGCGTATGACAAATTGGTGGTTCGAATAGGAGATGGAGCACCAACCATGCGAAATCGAATCATCAATTGCTGTTTAGCAAGGAACCTTGCAGTACAGGTTGTTGATGAGAGAAAGACCTCCCGCGGAATTAGGCGCCACGCTCATCACGCTGCCGCCATTAGGATTGCACGATTGCGAGGAAACCCAATAACGAAACGTATGCCAGTCAATCCAACTGAAGGAGAATTACGTGAAGTTCAGCGGCGTAGTAGAAAACAGAGTGAAGGCAGATTGACTATATCCAGTGAATTGGCAAAAGCAGTTGCTGTAGGTCGATTATCAATGCCGGAGGCGATTGAGAGACAACGATTGAAGAACCAACGCTAGAATATTGAAATTGCAAGCCTCTCATACTGCCCTCCAATCAGAGGAAGTATGGAATCAATATCGAAAACAGTAGCATGAACAATATTGCAAGACTACTGTAGGCTGTTGCTTTACCAGCGACATGTTCAATCTTCATCGGATGCCACCCGCCCCACAATTTCACTCGTTCTCCTAACCGACTCAGTCTCGATAGACCATCATGTATCATGTCTCGGAACATATGGCCGCCGTCAAATGGAACCATGGGAATCAAA
>CAXRJY010000194.1:0-14562 GCA_964230915.1 Candidatus Poseidoniaceae archaeon
AAGTTGATCGATTCCAACACTTCAATTCGTCCACCGTATGGAGTCATCAGATATGGAAGAGAGCAGTTGCATCAATTGGATTGGGACGAAGAATCGGAACAGGCACTAATTGACTCAGTACATGAAATTCAGCGATTGATGAGAGAAGGAGGAGCTACTCGAAATCACGAACGGCCTGGAAAGTGCCAAAACTGCTCAAGGAGGCACGGTTGTTCAGAATCCCTTGTCTGAATGCTGTTTTCCGCATTTTATTCTCGCAACTGTGATAGGGGAGACTGATTGTCAGAGGTTCATGCAAGAGTATTGCATCAAACTACCTGACAAACCTGGACAAATGGCTGACCTGTGTGAAGCATTGGCTACAGAAGGCATCAATCTGCTTACCGCCACTGCATTGACTGCGACTGGAGCGGTGGTTGCTCTAGTCACCGATGATGAAACAGGAACTAAGGGCGTATTGGACCGCCTTGGACATGAATATCATGTCAGCGAAGTGCTACTGGTGACAATGCCACATCAACCCGGTTCTTTAGCCGCATTATCACGGACGATGGGTAATGCTGGTATCAATATCAATTCGATATACATAATGAGCAAGGATGATGACAAAGCCGTCATCGCCTTCACTGCTGATGATGTAGAAGCAGCGCGTGAAATGATTTGATCAAGCCATGTTCAATGGAAGGTCGAGTTGTACTTTATGCAACCATCCAAATGGGTCCTGAGCCAATTCGGTCTGCACTCCAGTTAGAGCATTATACAATTCTCTAGTGATTGGGGCTACGT
Organism: Candidatus Poseidoniaceae archaeon; assembly: GCA_964230915.1. Taxonomy (GTDB): domain Archaea; phylum Thermoplasmatota; class Poseidoniia; order Poseidoniales; family Poseidoniaceae; genus UBA226. The sequence continues at coordinate 787 of CAXRJY010000194.1, forward strand.
TTCCATCCATGTAGACCTTCTTCTCTTCTCCATGCGTAATGGAGCCTATTGGAGAAATAACCGCTGCCGTTCCACAACAGAATGCCTCATCTGCCTGCATCGCAAATTCAGCACTGACTTTGGTCTCTGTCACTTCATATCCGCGGTGTCTGGCCAACTGAATGATCGAGTCACGAGTAATTCCTGGAAGGATAGTTCCAGTCAATTCAGGGGTATAGATATGCTTGTCCTTGATACAAAAGAAATTGGCCGCTCCTACCTCCTCAATGTTCAGATGCTCTACTGCATCGAGATATATCACCTCGGCATATCCCATCTTCTTCGCATTCTTTGAAGGCATCATCCCCGGTGCATAATTACCAATTGCTTTGACACCGCCAGAACCTCCCGGTGCAGCCCTATGGTGTTCATCTGATATCACCAATTCAATACTCGTCAAACCACCTTTGAAGTAAGGCCCAACGGGAGTCACGAAAACACAGAAAGTGTAGGATGGTGATGGAGCGACACCCATTATCGGCCCAGTTCCCCAAAGCACTGGACGCACGTATAATGCACCTCTTCCAGATGGAGGTATGAAGTGGGAATTAGCGGCAACTACCTGTTCAACTGCATCGATGAACATTGATTCGGGTACTGGTGGCATTCCAAGACGCGCAGCACCTCTTTGGAACCGACGTGCGTTTTCATCAGGCCTGAACAGGACCACGTTGTTCTGCACTGTTCGATGAGCCTTCATCCCCTCAAAAATGCCTTGACCATAGTTGAGAACACCGGCTGCTGGATCTATCTCAAGGTTGCCATATTTTCTCAACTCACCAGGGTGCCAAGGTTGCCCAAGTTCACATTCTGCAACATACATGTAGTCTGTCTGGGTCAAAGAAAATGTAAGAGAATCCCAATCGATGTCAGCCGCACCGTTCATCTTGAGTCCTCCACTGATACAACCGGCCAAGGGCCAACTACGATTGGCCATGAGCCTCGGACTTTCAATGCTTTCATCCGCTTCGTCAGAAGTCATTGACGAGCCGCAATTGCCAAGGTTCATGTTTCATCGACACTCAACATCACTTGGTGGACATGGTAGATTGGAGCGGAGATATCGCTATTCTGAGTGTGCGCTGGAATGCACATCAGGAAAATGAGTCGCCGAGCACGGTTATCGAAGTCTGTGGCCGCTCCAAAGATGGGCTTTCAGTCGTTGCATTCGTGACTGGTTTCCGACCGGGTATCGAGATTTCAATACCTGGAATCTGCAAAGACCCTGCTGTCTTGCCCGATGATATTGACTACCGCATTGAAGCGGTGAAGAAGATGGGTGGCGTTACCGCTGTGCAAGAGCCCATCATCAAATGGACCGACCTTGGAGAAAAGATGCATTGGTGGATAGAGGTGGAACAACCGTTCATGGTTCCTCGATTAAGAGAGAAATTGAAAGAACGTTGGACTTTGAGTAGTGCTGACATCCCATTTGGAAACCGGTTGTTTCTCGACCTTGACATCGGCCCCCACGTTCACATCTCCGGAGAATTGCTACATTCCTCAGAACAACCTGGCGATGCTGATGCGATCAGGGAAAAGGGCGGAAGTGGAGTATATCCTGTCGATGTCATCATCTGCACAGATAGGAAAGGAGTAACTCCTATCAAACCATTTCAAGCACCGTGGGTGCTGTTCTCTTTCGACCTTGAAACCAGTATTGAGAACGATTCCATCCTCTGTGCAGCCGCTACTCTGGAAACATTGGCTCAAGATATCGAAGAACCTGTGCAAGAGGTCCATACATTCGTCGGTGATGAAGAATCGATAATGCGTGAATTGACACAATTGGTCAGAGATAGTGACCCAGATATCATCACAGGATACAATATCGATAATTTCGATCTACCTCGAATCAATGACAGGATGAACATACATTGTGGTTCGAAAGATATTGAGAAGAAGATGGAATTATTTGGATGGGGCAGGGTTCCCTCTAACTCTGAAGAGTGTAAACGCAATAGACAAGGCCTGTTACCAAAGCGAGCATCAACTCGAGCCTGGACACTTGGAGGCAGAGTGGTGATGGATGCATGGTGGCAAGCAAGAGGGGCGCTGCGACCGCGTCGTGAAACACTGAAGTTCGTCTCTGAACTATTGTTTCCCGATGATGAAGAGTTACACAAAATGGATGTTGATTCATCCAAGATGGATGAAGAATGGGCTGAAAGACCGGAAGTGGTGCTTGAGTACTGTGCTCGAGATTCGACATTGCCATTACAGATATTGCGCAAGATCCAAGCGACCAGACGCAAGGAAGCGGTCGCCGCAGTGGCCAAGGTTCCATTCGAAACTGCTGCCAATGGCTCCACCAGCCAGTTACTCGACAGTCTGGTCATCAGATTGGCTGAAGCAAGAAATGTCGCGGTTCCCTTGACTGGAAGTGCTGCCAAGAAAGAAGGTCAAATCACAGGAGGTTATGTGCATGATGTGGAAGCAGGGATGCATCCATGGATTGCTGTTCTCGACTTCAAGTCGATGTATCCCTCGATAATGATAGGCAACAATGTCTGCCACACGACTAGGATTGATCCCTCTCATCCCGCTCAACCGGAAGAAGGTGAGTTAGTGCACATCTCACCAACTGGGGCGCAATTTCGAAACAAGGAAGAGAGAGAGGGGCTGGTTCCTTTCCTCCTACAGGATTTGATGTCCCAAAGAGACGTCCACAAGACAGCGATGAAGCAGGCAGATGCTGATGGTGATGTTGCAGGGCTTGCATTCCATGATCAGATGCAATATGCGGTCAAGATCATGATGAATTCTTTCTATGGTGTCTTTGCATCAGGGTTCTACAGGTTCACTCATAGAGACCTAGGTTCATCGATAACCGCTTGGGCGAGACGCAACATCAAAGGAATAATTCAGCGATTGGAAGAAGAAGGGCATCACGTGGTATATTCAGATACTGACTCGATTTTTGTCAGGGTTCCAGTAGATGCAGATAGTCCTACAGCGCCCCCTGAGAAAGGTAGTGGAAATGAAGAGAAATGGAAGGCTGCAATGGAAGATATGTTACGCTTCGGCAAAGAAACTGCGGAACGTTTCAGTGAAGAGGCCGCAGTGCTTGAATTCGAGACTGGACTTTCTGCATTCTTCTCGCATGGGGCCAAGAAACGGTATGTGGGAAGAGTTGTCTGGCCCAATGATGACTTGATGATCAAAGGATATGAAACTCAGAGGACCGATTCCTTTGAAGTATTGACCAAAGGGATGCAGAGGATGTTTGAATTGGTTCTGGATGGTGACGAACAAGCAGCGGTAAAACTGGCTCGAGAACAAATTGAGAAGGTCAGGAAATCCGAGGTGATGGCTGAAGAATTGGTCATCTCAAAACAATGTAAGGGTGAGTGGGATAAGATAGCTGGAAAATGGAATTTCAGCAAACACTACGCCAATCCGAATGGACAAGCACAGGTTCAGGCAGCGCGAAAACGTATCGAGAAGAACTTGCCATTCACACCTGGAATGAAGATTGGTTTTGTTGTCACCAATGCAACGAAACGACCGATGGAAGTTGAACCTTGGAATGAGGCGGAAGAAAATGGCGGTATCAAGAAATATGATGCTGTTTTCTATTCTGAACGACTGGCTACGGCTTTTGGAAGAGTTTGCGAAGCCTTTGGTTGGAGTGCTGATGAATTGCTGAAAGGAAATCGTCAATCTTCACTATTTTCATTTTGACCGTATTGTAAAGAACCAAAGCACTGCACTCCACCCGCGGCACATGGTCGGCGAGTTATCTGCAGATGGTCAGTTCATGTGGGATGGAAATCAATGGGTCCCAAATCAGGGAATAGGGGTGCAGAATGCAGCAAATGTGGCCATTCCGCAAACTCCGATTGCACAGCAACCAATGATGCAACAACCTGCAATGGCACAAGGTGGAATAGACCCAATGACGGGTGGGATTACAGGAGATCCTACTGCGGGGATGTGGGCACCAGATGGAACTGTGATGAGTGGTGGTGGCGGTAAAGGCAAATTGATTGTCATATCCATCGTTGGCGTGCTTCTCGCTTCTGGTGTTGGTTGGGGGGCCTATGAATTCGTTATCGACCCCATGCTCGACCCAGATCCATACACCAGGGAACAATTCGTTGAACACGCTCTCGCTCAACCAACCATGGAAGAAGTGATGGGTGGAGAAGTGTCGTCATGGTCATGTGAAGTGGATTTGAGTTTAGCAGATGTCGAAGATGATTTTATTGGTACATTCAGCGTAGACATGAATAGTAAATTGTATGCGAGTAAAACTTCTGCAAGAGCGGATTTGGATATGTCCATCAAAACAGAATCTCTTCCGATTCCGATGAAGATGAACGTCTGGTTAAGTGAAAATGAAATGGCGGTCAATTCGATGGGAGAGTCTCATGTTGCATCGTTCAATTCCTTGGGTGGTGAGCCTGCAGCAATGCTGTTTGGAGAAGAAGATTCAATGGTCTCTGATACCATTCCATTCTGTTTTCTGAATCATCAAATCGCTGAAGCAGTCAGTGAGGATTCAAGCATTTCATTCTACTCGGAGGCAGAACGTTTTCCTGATGACGATGGAGAGAGAGCAATAAGAGTCGATGTCGAACACGAATTAGACGGTGAAGAGCTTTCAATCTCAATGTATTTTGATGAAGATGACAACTTGATCGGCGGAAAAGCATCAAATTCCAGTGGAATGAGTCTGGTGATGAAATTGGGCGATGCTGCTGTTTCTGAGCCATCTTGGTTGTCCGGAGCCGATGCTGCTCCAATGCCCATAGAGTTGGAAGATGATATATGGAACAACTACAGCCATGGCGTCTACACAATCAATACACAATACAATACAACATTCGAAATGACTGGCGTAAGTCTGGTTCTCTATTCGGAAGAATATGATGATGAAGAAATGGAGGATATTCTAGTGACAGAACACAGTATCGACTCCTTGACCAATATAATGAGTCAAAATGCTACGCTACAGGTGAGTACGATGGATGGAACCTCAAATTGCACCTTCAACTATACCGACAATGAGCCATTGAATCTAATTTCAACAGGGGATGTAATCGGCATGGCATGTGATGGAAGTGCGGATTTTTATGATTTGAGTATTGGATTAGAAGATGCAAACGGAATCGCGCAGCCAATGGAGATGGAAGTACCATGGATCTCTCCATTTTTGTCATTGATTTCCATCATAGGTGCGGCTCTCGTATTGTCTCGAAGACGGCATTGATACACGTTTTCCTGCTCTTTTCAGCGAATCCTTGATGGCTGGCGGGTTCCCGAGATGATATTGATGAAGCCTGTTTCTAGCCTTGCTACGATTCTGCTGGCACTACTTTTCACCGCATCCTCAATGGCTGGATGTATCTTTGAAAGTGATGACCCCGAGCCTGATTCTAATCTTGAAGCAATTTTTGACTGGACACCGAAAACGTCTATTCAAGCAACAACTACTCAAGTTTTCTTCAATGGTAATGCCTCAATCCCAAATGATGGTTCTCTAACGTATCGATGGGACTTCAATGGAGATGGAGACATAGATGCTTCAGGGGACGAGGTATCGAACACCTATGCTAATCCAGGTACATTCGTAGTCACTCTAACGGTCACCGATGGATTCAGTGAGCATAGTAAGAGCAAGGAGATAGTCATCATTCCAAAGGATGCCGTGAAGCCAATTGCCGATGCGGGTTCTCTTAACCCGGATTCTGATTGCGATGGAGATGAAGCGCCTACAGGTACCGTACAAGGAGATGAATTCTACTTGATATACATCTGTGAGCCAGACAAAGATGCTGGAGACAGATCGACGGAAGAAACCACGAGTGTAACTTTGGATGGAAGCGGAAGCGATCCTGGGAGCACCAATCATTACATCACCAGTTGGGTATGGGATTTGAATATCGACTTTGATAGCGACGGAAATGGCATTGAAGATGATGATGAAGATGCAACTGGTGAGACATACGAATGGACTGACCTGCCAATTGGTGAGGCACGTATCTCGCTGATAGTGACCAACAATGAGGGGCACACAGATTCAATGAGTGCATGGGTATTTGTTCACTATAAGGGCGAGTGGGATGATTTGCATGTTAATGGAAATACTTCTGATAATGGAGAATTGGTTTTTGAGTCTACCTTCCATTATGACCGGGATATGAACAACAAGATAAAGCGCGTGAACATGGTATTACTCTATCCTAAGAACGACAATGATTGGGCAGCAGGAAATCCCGAACACGAATTGAATATCTACATGTATAATTCTACAGATGAACACGTGATCAACACCACTTCTTCAGAACGAGGGCAAGGATGTACTGCAGATGAAGAACACGTCTGTGTTTCTTTGGAAGTCACTCAATATGTAATCGATTCTTACGAAGATGGGGATTGGGAAATCAGAGTGACTAATGCGAATTACTACGATGCGGATGAAGTTGAATTCAGCATCGAGATTCAATACAAATGAGACTGAACGCTCTCTTGTTCTTCAAGACGGAATTGGAACACCCTGTTTCTTGGCTTCTTCTTCATCAAGTTCTATCTCTGCCTGTAGGATTACTTGCCCCATCATCTTGCCCTGAGCATCCTTACGCAAAGCGATGGTCCCTCCACCTTGCAAGGCTCCTTTCATGATGCAGTTCAATCCGCCAATACCTGGAACGGGATGAATTTCCACTTCACCAGTGACCATGTCTGCGAAAATCTCCTTCACCCATTCAGCAGTGACGCATTTCTCAAGAAAAGGAAACCATTCCATGCGATGAGCAATGAGTCCAATGTTGACCAAGTCTCCCTTGTCACCACTTCTTCCATGAGCAATTGTGGATAATTGAGTTCTAATGACGCCCATGATATCGCCTGGCACTCAATTCTTGACCAATGGCCTGTCAAGACGTCTCAACACTCTTCTGGCTACACGTCTCCTCCACAATCCTTCGGGTTCTCCATCGGCCATCTTCTGAATCCTGGTCAATACACCGTCAATACGCGGGTCCATCTCCTTCAGACGCAATCTGAGAGTCTGCATCATAGTAATCTGTATTCGTGGCTCAACCAATTCTCTTTGAAGCAGGAATGGGAAGAAGCGCAACTGTTCTCGCGGTCTACCTCTAGCACTATATCCAGCAACTCCAGCAGGTCCAGTCAATACTAACGGAGCGATTGAACGACTGAATTCAATGATCTCCGACCTCATATTGCTCTTTGCAGCCCAGCGAATGATAATCTCACTCGGGTCGGTAGCCAAATGTTGCAAACCCATCGGTAATGATGCACCAGCCCCAAAGAATTCTGTGAAGATTTCTATTCCTTCAAGGTCTGATAGTCGTTCCCTCAATATCAGGTCCGTCTTCTCGGCTCTTCCTTTAGCATCTGGCCCCGGAATCACCAAATCGCCTGCTGCGAACCAACCATCTCTGTAGTTCGAAGATACTTTGAGAGTTTGAGGGGCTGCTCTCCCTTTGGTACCTGAAACCTTGATTCTATCCTTACCGGCTTTTGACAACTTGGTATGGGATAGATCGACGACCACATCTGGAGTCATGTATGATGTAGGGTCGCCAATTTCATACAACATCTGTTCTGCAACTGTACGTCGACTGACACTTCCTCCTGTTCCTTCCAGTTTTGTTATGATAGAGTCACCATTACGGCTGATTTCTGCTATTGGATAACCTACATCAGCAAGGTTTGGAATGACTTCCCAATCACTTGAGTTACCTCCAGTAACCTGCGCCCCACACTCAATCAAATGGCCAGCCAGAGTCCAACCTGCAAGAACATCGAGTGGATTCTCTATATCTCCAGGAGCCCATTCCTCAACCAATGAAAAGACGGGTTTTCCCTCATCGATTGATTTCGTTGCCCAGCCCTCGGAATGCAACATGCTTCCAACAATCAGGCTAGCATCAGCAACTCGTCCAGTAATCACAATATCAGCACCCCTCTCAAGCGCATGCGCAATCGCTCCAGCGCCAAGATAAGCGTTGGCTGATACTATGTCACTTCTGACATTGAACAAAGATTCTCCAGAATCCAGATGTTCAACGGCTTTCCCACCACCTAGAACATCGTCTATCAAAGGAAGAACGTCATCTCCTGAAACCATTGCTATCCGACAATCGACCCAGCCTATCTCGCAAGCCAGAGCGAGAACTGCTTCTGCGCAGGCATGAGGGTTTGCACCACCAGCATTGGTCACCAATCGGGTTTTCTTTTCATGCAACAACGAAATGCCACCAGCCCTCAACCAATCAAGAAGATCTGTAGCCCAGCCTTTTTGCGGATCTCTAGCCATCTGCTTTGCAAGAATGGACATAGTCACCTCAGCAAGATAATCCATCGTCAGATAATCCAGATCGGCGCCCACCAATAGGTCGATAGGAGCAAATACCTGGTCTCCCCAAAAACCGCCAGCCCCCCCAATCAGGGTCGCGCCCTCGCTCCGCATCAACACGAGAATTACACGGACGTTCTAAGGAATTACGCATAGATGACGGGTAAGATTGGGGCTTCAGCAGTTGTTTGACTTCTGATGCCGCGTCGCGGTATTGATATAGTGAAGTCCGGTCGGCGGGTCGCACCAAGGATTGATTGACATGAGTTCTCAGTGGGAAGATAAGAGCAAGCCGCACCTAAACATAGTTTTCATCGGTCACGTCGACCACGGAAAATCGACAACCGTTGGACGACTACTACTCGATAGTGGACATATAGAAGCACACGTAATCGAGAAGTTCGAAAAAGAAGCTTCAGAGCGTGGAAAGGCCGGTTTCGGTTTCGCATACGTTATGGACGGATTGAAGGAAGAGCGCGAGCGTGGAATCACCATCGACGTCGCTCACAAGGAATTCTTCACACCTAACTACTACTGGACTGTCATTGACGCTCCTGGACACCGTGATTTCGTCAAGAACATGATCACCGGTGCAAGTCAGGCTGATGCTGCAGTACTACTGTGTGCAGCCAACGACGGTGTTAACGCACAAACCAAGGAGCACGCTTTCCTAGCACGTGTTCTCGGAGTCAAGCAACTCGTGGTCCACGTCAACAAGATGGATATCTCTGGTGTTAGCTGGAGCGAAGACAAGTACAATGCTACCTGCAAGGAAGTGGGAGACCTACTAAAGATGGCTGGTTTCAATCCTGCCGATGTGCCAATGATACCTGCATCTTCATTGGAAGGAGACAATGTATTCAACAAGTCAGCAAACACTCCATGGTACAGTGGCCCAACTCTATTCGAGGCCATCGATGCTGTACAGATGCCACCAAAGCCTGTTGACAAGCCTCTTCGTCTACCAATTCAGGACGTTTACAAGATCAGCGGTATCGGAACTGTCCCAGTAGGCAAGATTGAGACTGGAATTCTCCATGCTGGAAAGACAGTGGTATTCAATCCAAGTCAGCAGAGTGCTGAAGTGAAGTCCATTGAGATGCACCACACCAATGTGCCAAAGGCTGAGCCTGGCGACAACGTTGGTTTCAACGTTCGTGGACTTGCTGCAACTGACATCCGCCGTGGAGACGTAGCTGGATACGCTGAAAGCGAGCCAACTTTCGTGCGCCATGACGAGTCATTCGTTGGACAGATTCAGCTGATGGATATCCCAAAGGCAGTTTCAGTAGGATACTCACCAGTATTCCACGCACACACTGCACAGGTTGCAGTTAAATTCCTAGAACTTCTAGAGAAGACCAACAAGGCTGGAAAGGAAGCAAACCCTTCCTTCCTCAAGACTGGAGACGCTTGTCTAATTCGTTTCCAGCCTACCAAGCCTATGGCAATCGAGCAGATGGACACCTTCCCTGAGTTGTCCCGCTTCGCTATCCGCGACATGGGTAAGACCGTCGCTGCCGGCGTCTGCATGAAGATCGACAAGAAGTGATTCGGTCAACGTGAGAAGTGGAGATGACAAGGAAGGCGTGATAATTTGGCTGGAGTAACTGTCATCAAACTGACCGGTGAAAATCACCGAGATGTCGATTTTGTATGCGACCAGATCAAAGATATCTGTGAAAGTTCGGACATCAAACTTCGAGGACCAATCCCTCTGCCAACCAGAAGGCTGGTGGTGCCATGCCGCAAGAGCCCTGATGGCGAAGGTAGTGAAACCTGGGATCATTGGGAGATGAGAATCCACAAGCGTATGCTTGAGATGAAGGTCGGTACAAGCAAGGATGAGACTGCGCTCCGAAAGGTGATGAAGTTGCCAATTCCCGATACGGTCTCCATCGAGTTGTTTTTCCGCCATGCGAACTGATGGCTCACAATGGTGCGGCTTCCGCCACTCCGGCTTGAATCAAGTAATCTGCAATCTGTTGTTCCAGTTGATGGACATCTCCTGCTTCAAGGTCTATTTCACCTTCAGCAGTGATTATCGGCTCATCGGATGATTCTAGAATCCTGATTCTAAGAAGTTCAACAGACTTCAATGCAGGCTCTTCAGGCTTTGATACCGGTTCGTCGTCCGTCTGAATATCTGAATTTGGAGACTCATTCGCAGAAGTAGATGGCGTAATCAATTCATCCAATGTCATTTCCTTGCCCTTTGGATTGAGTATTGATGGTTCAGGGTGTGAAGATATTTCTTCTGACTGTGATTGATTTGCCATCTCCATCATTTCAGGAAAACCTTCCATTCTAGAAATCCTGTCCTCTTCATCTTCATCAAAATCCTCGATCTCCGTTTCTTGTTGCATGACAATTTCGAGTGGCGGAGGACCTCTTCCAGTAAGGCCACCGGGCTGTTCAATAAACTCATCCAGTTGCTTGGTTCCAGACTCGACCATGGGTTTGGATTCAACCATCCCCGCACCCTTGTGCATCTCTGTCCAGTCAACACCTGCCTTGAAAGACTCAACCAAGCGTACACATTGGTTGTAGAATTGCTTTTCAGAAGAATCATGCTTGTTCCAATCCAATGAAGGTATATTTTGAGAATCTGTTTCTCCAATCGGCCTGAGATTAGTGGTCACTGCATGATTCAGCAATGATACCAATCTCTTACGTGCCAACTCGGTCAGTGCCCTTCGAACATTCGCTTGTCGCTTACTCGCTGTATGGGAACGAAGAGTATGCCCTTCACTCCTGACTGCCTTGTTCAATTCGCCTTCGATATGGTCCAATAATTCTCCGCTCTGTTTCCAGAATTCAGAGAATGGAAGTTGTACAGGATGCATTCTTTCCACCTGCTTCCGCAATGTGGCATACAATTCCTCTTCAATCTCCTTGGCGCGCTTGGCATCAAGTTTCCTTGCTGTATTGGAGACCTCAGACATCGCGCTCACAGGGACTGCATCGCGCCCATCCCTTGAATGCTCGCACTGGTCAAGATGACCGATAAAGGCCAGGTGATGGCAAATGACAGGTTTCAAGGCCATCGGGCCGACCTTGTCGGCCCGGGTGTACGCGTGCGTAGGGGAGCGGTAGCGACCGGAGGATGGAGGGCGGCCGCGCTGGTTGCACTACTTCTGATATCCTCGGCTTCACCATTCCTTGCTTCTGCATCAGCCTATCAGACTCTGTATTCAGGAAATCCCTCAATAGGTTCTAACAGCACGATTGACAGCACTGGTTTGAGTGTTCTTGACACCGGTTTCTCCATCCCTGCAAATGCAACGATTACTGATGGTTGGCTCAATCTCAGCACTGGATGGGATATGGACGGAGGGAATGGGACTTGGTTTGAAGCGGGTGTTCATAATCAGAATTTGACGATGGGCAGCAATGACATGACCTCAACCTCACATTTCCAGAATAAACTCAGTCTGGCGCCTGACCAAGATGTTGGCTGGGTTGATGATCTTGAAACCCTACGGCTACAGTTCAATGGCTTTTCTTCATCCTCACATGTCTGGTCAGTGAGTGCACTGAATTTCACTAATGCAAATGGTTCTACACCAAATTCAGTACCAGAAGGTTTGTTGTTGGCTGCAGCAACTTCGCAAGGTGGACTACCACCTGGAACAAATGAATGGATGCAAACAGATTCGATCGACTTGCCGAATGTGGTCAGCAACTACAGTTTGCATTTCGAACATTGGCTATCGGTTGATGATGACGATGGAGCGTGGGTAGAAGCGAGTCTTGACAATGGAAGTTGGCAACAGATAGAACCGGTCGGTGGGCATTCTGAAAGTTTGGAGAATGGCACTCCGGCATTTGGTGGAAGCAATGCAAGCGCTTGGGAACATAGTGAATTTCCACTCGATCAACAATTGGGGCTGGATTCATTGAGAAATGCATCTTCGATTCGATTCCGCTTCAACATCATGACCACGGCCCACAGTCAAGAAAGGCCCGGCTGGTTCATCGATGCAATCAATCTGACAAATTCGGGAGAGCCAACAAACTCGTGGTTCCATGGAAATCCGAACGGTGCATATGCTGCAAACGCGGATGGAGCAATCGTAGTAACTGCAAACACCAGCGGAATGAGTGCCCCATTGGATCTGGAGATGTGGGTTGATTGGGATATCGAAGGAGCCAACAATGACAATCTGAATGTTGAAGGAAGTCTGGACGGAAACAACTGGACCACACTTTCGGCATCTCCAGGAATACCGGGTACAGGGATGTACATCGATGGAATCTGGTATTATGCTGAATCAAACGGCTTCAAGCGTGTCGTTATTCCAATATTGTCAACCTTCGCTAATCAGTCACAGATATGGTTGAGGTTCAGAGTGACCACTGATAGTCAGGTCAATGGTGGCTATGGCATCAGTGGTTGGGAAGGCCTCTACATCGATGACCCAACGCTGCACTCAAATCAATTCCAACCCAACCACAAGGAGATGTTGCTCGATAATTTCACCAGTAACAACAGCGTCACACCTCATTCACCAACAAATGCTTCACAGCAGTGGCAACATGTTACGAATCACGGACACAATGGACCTACATGGCTGGCTTTCGGTTTCGAGGATTCACCGTTATGGCCAGATGATTGGAGTGTTGAAATCGAAACTGGAAACAGGGGTTGGGCATTTGGAAATTATCCCGGGCATGGCCCAATGACCGGTTTCCCAAGTGGCAGTACTGGTGCTGGAATCGAATTCTCAGGCAAATATTTGCCTAATATGTGGACGCACCTTATCACTCCCTCAATGCATATTCCAGAGAACGCAAGTGCTAGATTGGCTTTCCAACACTGGATGTGTGCAGAACCAAACTGGGATGGAGGTGCCGTATACCTATCAACTGATGATGGAGCAACTTGGAACCACTTTGGACAGAATCTGAGCAACTTCTACGATACCAATTCGACAGTCAATCCCTTCTCACCACTATACCTCAAGGGTATCTTCGATGGCTCACTGGTTCCATCAGGTTGTTTCAATGCTCATCCATTCACAATAAAGAGGGCTGATGTCTCACATCTTGCCGGCCAAGATGTGCGCTTCAGATTCTCATTCTTCTCTGATACATACGTCGAGGAATGGGGATGGTACCTCGATGACGTGGGCATCGAAGTGGATTATTTTGAGACTGAAGGAACTTGGACATCGCCCCTGATAGAAGCAGATGATTGGGGCTATGGTCTACTTGATGTGCGGGGCAAAATTCCTGCTGGGACATCGGTCAGGGGTTCAATTCTGAGTAGCACTGATGAAGTATTGATCGAGAACATGAGTCTACCGTTGAATCTTCAAAGTATCAACTGGAGTGCTCATCCAAACATCCGTGTTCGTCTTCACCTCTCCACCGATGACCCATATCTGACACCGGTCATCGACAAG
>CAXRJY010000195.1:0-22132 GCA_964230915.1 Candidatus Poseidoniaceae archaeon
ATTTCTAGTCCGTGAAGCAGATTGGACCATCTATGCCAGTGCTGCCGGAGTACTCGCATATGCCTCGGTTTCTGTCATCGGACGCCCCACTCTATCCGACATCCGTGCGGGAAACCCTTTGGATATTGCAGTAGCAACATGGTATCTTTTTGGAATTGCAGGTTTCATCGGAGGTGGACTTCAATATGCCAGTACTGGACTTACTCCACTGTTCGATGGAACTGCCGATGAACAAACGATTCTCTGGTTTGAAGTTATGATCACCTTTGCCATGGTTCTACTTTTCGAATTTGCCTGGCGACTACGATTGCTACACGGCGGTGCCGATGCCAAGGCAATGATGTGGGTGGCAATGTTGTTGCCTTCATGGTATACTCTGAGCCCGATCTGGGAATTCAGCAGCGCTGGTATACGCTCACCTCCAGTTATTTCCTTGTTCATATGGGGAGGCCTTTCTTTCCTGATTCTTCCATTCATCTTGATGCTTATCAATCTCAAACGAGGAGATCTGAAGGGTCCAAAGGACCTGAGAATGGCTTGGCACTCATTGAAGATGCCTCTCGATATAATTCCAGAAAAGCATGTTTGGTTGCTTGATAGAGTAGTGGAGATGCCAGATGGGACTACGGCCGTGCACAGTCGTACACGTCCACCAAGAAGAACTCCTACAAATGAACAATTGGCCGAACAGATTTCAGAACTAAAGGAACAGGGTCAAAACAACGCTTGGGTAAGTCTGAAATTTCCTCTCATCACAATGCTCTTTCCAGCAGTGATTCCACTATTTCTTTTCGGAGACCCATTGGTACTTCTGTTTGAGAAATTGCTCTGAAACCTAGAACAATAGAGCCATTCAAGGAACTCCAATTTTTCACATCAAGCACGAACCCAGACAGCGGATCGACCTGAATCATTCTTCTTCATCAGGAGAAAGTCTTGCAACCATCAAATGTACAGCTTCCATTGCATGTTCATCGATGACACCAGCCTTTAGAGAGGTCTTCAGCATCTTCAAATGCCTACTTCCCAGAACCATCTCTGCGGCCCTCAATACCAATCCTTTCTCGTCTTCAGAAACATTTCCAGTCTCCAGTGCATGGTTGATAGCTGCCAATCCCGCCATCTTATCCATAGTTTCATCAGTGAATCCCATCTTTTGTTGGATTCTTGAAAGATTCGAAATTTCATCGCTGGTCAAAACTCCATCAGCAAGTGCTTCTTGATACGCCTCCAATAGATTTGGCGCTCGTTCTGACATCAGAATTGCAATCGGACGTGTGGGTTCAATATTCTCGAGAATAATCTTGAAGATCACCACAAATGGTACCGAGAGGACCATTCCAATTATTCCCCATAGCCAGAATCCAAAGGCGGCTACGATCAAAAGTAAGACCGGACTGATGTCCAGTTTGCTTCCACACCACTTGGTTTCAATGACATTACCCCAAACTTGTTGGTTGACTATGAGGAGAACACCCATGAAAATAACCATGCCAGGTTCCAGCATAATGAATCCAATAATCAATGGAGGAACACTCGCAACAAGGGAGCCGATGTACGGGACATAGTTCAAGATGAATGTGAGCAAAGCCCAAAGGAACCATAGGTCAATACCAAATGATGCAAGAATGATTCCGGCGATACCAGCCGTGCCTACTCCAACACCTGTCTTGACGATGATGTAGACATTGATACTGTCTTCAATATCAGCGCGCACATCGTTTATCTTCTCATTAGCCTCTCCAGGATAAGCAGCAGAAATCCTCCCCGGTAGCAGCCCTGCTTCGAAAATAATGAACATCAAGAAGAACAATACAGTCACTGCAGTTGTACTTAATCCGCCTATGAAAGCAAGTACTTTACCAAACAAGTCACTGACTTCTTCTCCTTCTTCTATCATCCCGAAAGATACGAGATGGTCATTCACTGTCAGGTTCTCCTCGTCCTCAGCAAAAGCAGAACCGACAATTGCTGAATCCTTGAGGTCGAGATACTTCTCCTCCAGATTAGTGTTGTATTTAGCCATCTTATCTTCATCATCCATCAAATCACTAATCTGTGAATATGAATAATATGCACTACTGACAAGCAGTAGTAGGAACAACATCAAGACCGTGAAATATGAGAGATATAGATTGAAACCTGTCTTGTTGAGAGCATCAGCACCAGGTTTGAGAACAAAGTAAACACCCAAAGCGATGATGAAGGGCTTCAGTACGTCCTCCAACATTATTGCAGCGAAGATGAGCAACGACAACAGAACACAAAAATTAGTGATTATCGCTAAGCGCCTCGCGAACTGTACCGAGTCAATCTGCGTCTCGCCCATGATACCCCATTACCCGACGCGTTGAAAACATATCCCTAACCAAAGTTCGAACAAATAGAGAAAATAATCACTCTCTCAATGCCCAAGGCATCTCCGTATTGGCCAAAGATTCTCCCGAATCCATTGTTATTGCAATCATCCCAATCTCGATATCTTCAGCAAACAAATCCAGCCCCGCTTGTAGTGAATTCCTCAATTCTCCGGATTCCTTGATTTCTTGCGCAACACGGTGGCACAACATCTGCAACATTATCTCTTCACCGATTCCGGTAGCAGCAATCGCAATTTCAGTATCACACCACAATCCTGAACCCCACATCGGAGTATCTCCTACACGGCCGGGTGGCCGACCACTGCATCCACCTGTTGAAGATGCAACAGCAATCCTACCTTGATCATCTCTGGCTACCGCTCCGACTGTGTCACTATCACTTGGCCGTGAACTGCCCTGCACTGATGCCTTTAGGCGGCCCTTGTTGTCAGCGTATTCTCTTGCACCACGGCCAGCCAGAACATGAAATTCTTCAGCAAGAATATCCGCAGCCACTCTTACGGGATTCGGAGTATCCTCAATAGCCATCACCAAACCAAGTTTGCCATCACTGGTAGCAACCGCAGCATCCAATTGTACACTACCATCTGAACGGAGCCTGCCACCGGTGCCTGCATTGAGTCGAGGGTCATTTTCCATCAATTCAACAGAAGCAAGAACTGCTTCAAGTGCACTTCCTCCGGACTCTAGAATCTTCCAGCCTAGATCTGCGGCCTCATCAACTCCAGGTTGATCTTTGGCACCATGCCCAGCACCGCCATGACAGATAATCGATGGAGAACTCATTCAGACTCAACTCCCCCGTCCTTCAATGCCGGGTCTTCAGCATTCCATGCGCCTCCAGTGATATGAATGAATGCTGCGATTAAGGAGAATAACCCGCATAACCAGAATGCCGTATGATATGTGAAGAACCCTGAGTTGTTCCAAGTCAAATCCCAAACAATCCCTCCTACTAGAACTCCCGTCAATGTTGAAAGTGAACGAAGGCTTTCTGAAACACCCATGACAAGACCGCGCTCATGAACCGCTGAGTGATTACTCAACATTGCCATGTTACTTGGAGTGAACAATCCATTCCCGAATGCGATGATAACCGAAGTTGCTAGCATTCCGACCCATGCAAGACTGATATCGACGTATGGAATGGCAGTAAGACCAATACCGGCGATCAATAGACCTGCAGCAATCAAACGACTAGAACCAAATCGATTGGTGAGTGGTCCGATTAGACCACCTTGAGTGACCATCCCTATCAGGCCAATGAAAGCAAACACAATTCCATTATCTGATTCACTGAAACTCAGGCCACCTGAACTGGCTGGCATCATGGTAAAGAGAATGAAAACCACATGCATGATCGTGAAACCTATCCAGAAAAACATCCCGCTCCATAGTAATGAACTGATGACCGGTCGCTTCATCAATAACCTGATCTCACCGATTTTCTTTTTCAGTTCAACCACTGGTGAAGATACCGTGGCTGAGGTCCTTGCATTAGGTGGAAGGCTTTCAGGTAACCATTTCAAGGCCAAGATGAAAGCCACTGTTGATAGTACAGATGACGCCATACATGGCGGCAAGTATGGATGTGTATCAAAAATAGTGTCTACAAAAGCATCCGTCCAATTCCATTGAGCAGGTCTAGACAACCATCCCCCCAGTGCTGGTCCAATGGTGAAACCTATTCCAAATGCAACCCCGATCAAACCCTGCATTTTGGCCACCTCCTCTGGCTTGGAGATATCTGCAATATATGCGCGTGCAACAGGAATATTTGCATTGAACAATCCACCCATTAAACGAGCAAAAAAGGCCATCCAGAGAGTCGTTGAAATTCCGAAGACTACGAAGGAAACGGTGTTACCCGCCAGACCAATCATCAGTATTGGTCTTCGTCCATAACGGTCAGACAGACTGCCCCAGAAAGATGAGAATAAGAATAACGCACCAGCATATGCTGCCATCAATGCAGCAACCCAGATTCCCTTGTCAACCTCAGCCCCAGCCAAGTGGTCAACCATGAATGTAAGAAATGGGATGATGATTCCAAAACCAATCATGTCGACGACAACAACCAGAGTGACTACCAAGAGTGAGCCCTTGCTGCCTGATTGACCATCCCCCATGGGTTACCCTCTTACGATTCTGCTTTCAACACATCCTCTAACTCAATCAATAATAGTCAGAATCAGAGAGAAAGATGACTGAGTCATTTTCATGCTGACTGGGGGCCAGAACCAGGTAATTCAGGAGTCAATTTGTCTATGACCTTGGATAGACGTTCAACAAGTCCTGGCTTATTCTCTGTGGTGATCAAGGCATATTCCATCACCTCGTCAAGAGAATCGACTGAAATTACCTCTACCTCATCGATGAACTGATCATCCAACAGGACATCTTGAGCATTGGCCGTTGGAATCAATACCGTTTTCACACCACTCTTGGCAGCTGCTTCAATCTTGGCAGTGACTCCTCCAACTGGAAGAACTTCGCCACGAACAGAGAGAGAACCGGTCATCGCCAAGTCCTGACGAATAGGTATGTTCTCCAGAGCACTGATGATTGCAGTAGCAATGGTGATGCTTGCAGAATCTCCATCAACACCATGAGTGTCTACGAATTGAATGTGGATATCGAAATCTGAGACGTCCTTGCCTGTCAACTTCTTGACCACAGCGGATACATTGGTGACACTCTCCTTAGCGATATCTGAAAGGCCGCCTGTTGCAAACACCTTACCACCTGCTGCTTGAGAAGGAGTTACCAAGGCTTCAACTGGTAACATGATTCCACTGAAATCTGACAACCCTGATTCTGCTCCGAGGACTGCTAATCCATTGACTCTACCAACTCTTTGACCCTTGTTTACCAGAAGGCTGTATTGTTGCCTCCTCTCAATCATTCGGTCTGCAACCTGTTGTTCCAATGGGCGAGCAATGCGTCTTGCTGCAAGAACATGCAGTGAAGTGGTAAGTTCTGCCTTCTCCTCGACTGCAAGATCTCCTGCAATTCGAACGAGTCCTCCCAATTCTCTCAATCTCAATGATAACTTGCCGCGACGACCACTTCTGCGTTGAGCCTCTCGCAGAATTATTCCCACTGCGGACCTGTCAAAATGCGGTATTGCTCTCTTGGTATCGATATCCTTCTCAACCTCTTGAGCGATGAATCTGATCAACCTTCTACGGTTCTTTGCAGTATCTGGCATTTCACTATTGACAAAAACTTCGTATCCATAACCACGGATTCGGCTTCTCAGTGCAGGATGCATTCCTTGAATCGCATCGAGATTGCCTGCTGCGACAAGAATGAAATCACATGGAACCGCTTCTGTCTTGGTCAAAGCCCCGCTACTTCTCTCACTACGACCACTGATTGGAAATGCTCTCTCTTGCATTGCAGTCAACAATGCTTGTTGCTCTTCCAGCCGTAGAAGGTTGATTTCATCAATGAACAGAACTCCACCATTCGCCTTGTGTATGGCTCCGGCTTCTACACGCTCATGGGCTGGTGTTTCCATGCCTCCCGACTGAAATGGGTCATGTCTGACATCACCCAACAGACTACCTGCTAATGTTCCCGTAGCATCAATGAATGGAGGTTCATCATCCCGGTCATGTTTCACCAAGACCTTTGGAAGGCTCGCTTCATCGCCTGAACGCAGTCTGTTGGAGATGAACATGTATGCGAATGCCAACAACAACATCCCGAAAATCAATGTCAACAGGTCTCCACTCTTGATAGCAAGAACTGCCAACAAGAAAGCAACCGCAACTACGGCTATCAGTAAGGTGCGTTGATGTTTTTCACGCTGCACTCGAATCTGTTCTCTTTGAGTCTTGACAATACGATCACCTCGACCTGCAGGAACTGTTCTCACTCGTGGTTCGTTATCATCATCATCATTAGGATAGCAAAGTGTGTCTTCTAATTCATCAGATGGAAGAAGTTCTGTCATAGAACGTGCCAACATCGACTTACCAGTTCCCGGGTCTCCAATCATCATCATATGTCGACGCTGTTCAGCGGCCTTGCGAATAACTACGGAAGCATCTTCCTGTCCAATCACTTGGTCTACAAGGCGATCAGGAATAGGAACATCCGAAGTTGACTTGAAGTCCACAGAGTTCAACCATTCATCAACTGAAATGTGAAGAACTTCTTCCTTGGATTCCAAGGCATCAACCACCTCAAGAGAGCCTTCCGACTCTTCTGGAACATCCTCTGTCTCTTCACTCATGAACTACACCTGACATTCGACCGCCTTATGGGTTCGCCCATTCTCGGTCTATCTATCTCCCTGGATTCGCTTCTCAAACGAGGTTGTTCTCACTTAGGTACTGAGCACCATAATGCTGCCATTGTTCCATTGTCCAACCCTCTGGCAATCCTGCCGCAGGAACTGGCGGAATCGCTGGAGCAGCCACCATCGCTGGAGGGGCCACCGGTTGTTGGAATATCTCCTGAGCCCCACCATACATGGAATTTGCAACGGTATCGTGTACCGGTAGTTCCATGCTGTGGTCCAATTGTACAAAGCCATCCTTGCCGCCACCGCGGCCAGACATCAACAACACTGTCAAGAGAATCATGATGATTACTACCATTCCGATTCCGATGATGACTGTCATTCCCATACCACCGGATTCTACATCTTCATTGAGAGAGCCGCTCTTATCATCACTCTTGCATTGTGCACCATCTACTGAACAAGCTTCTACAAGGTCGCTCTCAAGAACACTCAACTCCGCTTGTTTGTCAGCATATTCATCACTACTGGAATCGAGTTCTGCCATTGCTGTTTCGATTGCAGCAATACGGTTCTCAAGTTCCTGAATATGGCTCGTCAACTCTTCCGAATCCATTTGAGCAGGGTCCACAGGGAATTCGGTGATGTTCCAATAAATCGTTCCAAGGAACTTACGGTCATTACCATCAGTATCTACAGCAACAACACTGACCAACTTCAACTGATCATTGTCGAGCAGACCATTGCTGCTACGGTCGAATGGAAGAGCAAAGTTCCATGAATCCTGAACGCCATTGTGCTCAATTGTCATGAATTCATAGCAAATTCCCTCAGTGATCGAACATATCTGCCATTCGCTTTCCACATGATTCAATCCAAGGTCTGCATTGTTCAATCTCAGAGTCACGCTTGCTGTTTCACCAACAAGATCGTTCTCCATAGTCACAATGACATCTGCTTCAGCATCTGTCTTTGAGACCGAGATTGGCAAGGCATCGAATACGGTCACCATCAACGAATATGTGGTTGAATCGTCGTGTCTGTCGATGACTGTTATCATGACAACCTTCTCACCAACGGTATCCCATCCTAGTGTCAAGGTGTTCGATAGCATGTTATGTCGAGCAGCATGTTGTGGACTGGCTGCAATAGCAACAAGAATCTCATTATTCTCATCGTCCACATCATCCATCAACTCATTCAGTGAGATAATGAACTCCTCACCCTTCTTCAGCATCAGATCTTCAAATGCAGTGATATTGAGAGTTGGAGCATCATTGACATTGTGAACTTCAATCACAATCACTGTATCAGTGAATTGCGAACCATCGCTTGCTCGTAGTTTGACTTTTGCTTGTCCAAAGGAATCGCTGTCAACAGTGTTCACATTGAGAGTCTGTCCATTGATACTTACTTCGACCAACTCGGGATTCATATTCTCGATGACTGCAATAGAAAGGGTTGAGGAATCGACTGGCTCTCCTGTATCGTCAGTATCGGTCAGGTAATTGGACAACAACAAGCCATCCCCGCTGTTCTCATCGATATGAATAGTTGGCACCGCACCCCATCGTGGCTGGCCGTTCTCAGTGACTGTGAACAATAGAGTTCCGCCTGTCACATCTTCTCCATCATCCACATTCACGTAGATTCCACTAGGCATCGGTGTACCGTGAACATCTCTCTGAATTGTATCGAAGAGAACTGTCATCAATGCAGTCTCAGGATCCCATGAAATGAAATTTGGACTAGTGCTGGTAACACTCAGGCCAGAAATGCCACTCTCGGAATCATCAAGATGTCCAACCATGCTGATCGGTGTTTCAACCTCTACCTTCACAGATGGATAAGGTTCGACAACGATTGTTGGCTTGGCATTGTTCAATGAGAATGCGTCTTCCTTGACCACCCATTCACTTTCCAGGCCTCCGGCATCCAAGAATCGAACTCGGATGTCTAATTCACCGCTAGGCAATGAGGAATCCGGCTCAATCTGGAATTCATATCGCTCATTGGAAGTACCCTCTCCCATCAAAGTCTGGCCTCCCATCACCAAGGATGAACTCCAAGAATCTGCATCTGCTATCGATACTTCAAGTTCAGGAGACATGGTTGACATATCATCGACTCCATCAGCTGGGTCTCCTCTTACCTCAACTAACACTGTCTCTCCACGATCGACCTCTGGGTCTCCAATTACTGTAGGATTTGAACAAATTGGGGGCATATCATGAAGAACATTTGCATTCTTCTCATTATTCCCTGAATTACCATCACCAGTAGTATCAGTGAGTTTCACCCTCAAGGAGGCATCCCAAGCGTTTGCGGATAGTGAACTGGTATCGAACTGTGCTGTCAAAGTCTGTGTTGAGCCACTGCCACTCGTTGTTAGAGAATTGATTATTCCACTATCTATCTCTGTCTCTGAAGCGCCATTGACGTGATAGAATCGAATCATTCCGCCATCATTGTAAGCATCGATTCCATTATTGCTGATAGTTGCTGAAAGATCAAGAACATCTCCTGTTTTCCAAGAGTTTGCACCGTTAGAGTTCACTACTGTGAAGTCCTGTATTCCAACATCGATAGGTGGTGCCATGGTACCATCTGCTGCCACATACACATCCTCGCCGAAACTGGATGTGCTCCATCCGGAGAACAGTGCAGAGACCACATTCATGTTAGATGCTCCTCCATTGACTAGGTTGTTTGGTACTGTCCATGAAGTGCTGGACCACTGGTTACCTGTCAATGAAATAGTCTCGAACCCAGTTCCTCCACCGACATTACCGCTGTTGCTGGCATAAGCGCCATTGTTTAGGAGCCATGCTTCCCAACAATTTCCACCCTTTGTGCCATCACTATATGCATGAGAATTGCAGACCTCTTCGGTCACAGCAGCATACAACTTGAACGAAGATGGTGGAGTTGCAGAGCCTGTATACTTCACATTCACACTCACGTCAGATGTTCCATCACCATTGTCGCTCTGACCGATGGTCATTGCATAATCAGATGCTGTGGCATGCATATTTCCACCGCTTGAGACGAAAGAATCCCAGCAGGTGTTGGAACCACAGCCAGTGTTCAGAGTTGCATCACCGAATGAGGTCTTTGGAGCGCCTCCGGTTTCCTGCAGGTGGCTCACTCCCATGATCGGTGCGATGTTTCCTGATTCTGCATCTGCTGTATTACCATAACTTGCACTGTGGTACGAGATATACACATACTCGTCAGGCAAACTGTTCTTGACTTGCTTGTGTCCAGGGCTACCGTATTGATAACAAAAGCCGCAATTATCAGAAGTGATATATTGAGCAAACACAGTGTGCCCCGGGCTGGTCGGAGCAGCCAGTGGCTCCTCCACCATCTCAAGTTCAGGTCTCTTATCTTCATTTTGTGTGTCATACCAACCGACGCCTAATGCTGAAACCAGCATCAAAGAAGTCAATACAAAACCGGTCACAGGCAAACGTCTCATGTCTTCCCCCTCTGCTGGCCCGTTGATAAACGTACGCGTCAAAGGACTGATACGTAGTATCAGGAAATATTCTGATTAAAATACCAAAATGCTGAGAGAACTTGGGATGGATTCATCTTCATAATCAACTTCGAAAAAACCATGACAGGACTAGTTGAAGGCCAAACCATTGCTTTGCGTGCCGAAGACGGCAGCACACACCTTCTCACTCTAGAAAGCGGTTCGCGCAAGGTGAAGGGTTTGGGCGTAATCGACCCACTCCTGACACTCTCTGGGAAAAGTCCTGGTGAGACGATAAGACTTGGAGTTAGAACTTTCACTATCCTTCCCCCTAGGCTTCCCGAACTCATCGGGGGAATGAAAAGGACTGCTCAGACAATATCCGCGAAGGATGCTGGCTTCTTCATTACCAGATTAGGAATCGGTGAAAATGATGTAGTTCTAGAAGCAGGATTGGGTTCTGGCGGCTTAAGCCTACACCTCCTGCGAGTGCTTGGAAGCAATGGGCATCTTATCTCGGTGGAGAACCGTGAGAACCATGCTCAAACGGGTCTTGAAAATGTGGAAACAGCGCTCAAAGCATGGAAAGTAACAACAGAACATTCCTGCATCATCGGTGACATAGTGGAAGTGGTAGAACAGTTGCCTCAAGAGCTCGATGCAATCATTCTCGACCTGCCCGATCACGTTGCTGCAATCAATGCAGTTTCTGGACACTTGAAACGTGGGGGAAGGATTGGCTGCTATTGTCCTGTAAGCAGCCAGATGGAAGCGGTTATCGAAGCATGTGAAAATGCTGGGATGAAGATTGACTGGGCTGGAGAATTGATGCAAAGAGAATGGGGCAGAGCAAGTAAGGGAGGAATGAGGCCAGTCAATGGGCCATTTGGACATACAGCCTTCCTAGTGGTTGCGCTGAAGTTGTGATCAAGATACGACTCTGATTGAAGAGTCACATTTCGGGCAAGTGAATCGGAATGGAGGCTCGCTTCCGCGAGGTAGGCCCAACTTGGTATCACATGATGGACATTCGACCTTGCGTTCTTCATTCATTCTTACCTCACCAGCACCAAGACCGGTTGGTGACATCGGCAGTACCGGTACTTGCAGTGCAACTTCAGGTTCATCAGCGATATCCGGTAGAGCAGGAGGGGGGAGTTCTGCAAGCCCAGGCAAAGCGGCAGGAAGTGGAGATGCTTCTCGACCACGACGACTCTTGAATCGCAGAATCATCGATATTATCAGCAGTGTAGAGAGAATCCAACCACCAGCAAGAATTGTCAAACCTTTCTCATTATCGAGTTCATACTCAAATGGCAATGTCAATCCTGAAGGAGCCTTTTCAGGAGCAATGATAGAAACATTCAGCGGTTCACTCTTGTCAATAATCTGCATTCCATCAAATGTAGAAGTGGCAACTATGGTTATTACCGCTGTTGAATCATCATTACTCATAGAATCGAGAAGCAGGGTGAAACTGGCTTGTTCCCCGGGTGCCAATGAAGCAGTCTTTCCAGGAGCACCATCTGCAGCCCTGCTCCATGAAGCATAGACTATGCCTACATCCTTGCCTTCAATGCTCATTGTCACCTCAATCACATGGTTGATGTTGTTCTCTATTGTCACCAGCGTAGAAGTCGCACTGTCATACTTCATACTCAAGTCATATTCTGATACAGTGAAACCAATTACTTCAGTCCCCGCAACAAATCCGGAGGTAATATCCACGGAATGGCGATAGACAGATTCCTCATCTGGATCAACCAATGAGTGGACGTGGACATCTATGTTCAAAGTAGATGAGATGGATTTCTCCGGTGCAGTACAAGTGAAGGGGATGGGAGCACTGGAATCCCCTGCGGCCAATTCAAGCGTTGAGTTAACTTCACAATTCATTCCAGAAATCGAAACTAGGAAGGAATCTGCAGCATTACCAGTGTTGGTAACAACAAAACTGCCACTGAATGTCTCTTCAGGCTCAACTTCTGTTGGAGTATTGAGGAAAATCACAGAGCTGGAGACCTCCTGTTCCATCACGGTCAGATTCCAAAACTCGGTTAGTGAGGGAGAGTTGATACTACTGACTGAGATGACTACAGCAACACTATCTCCTGGGGCATCAGAATATCTAGTGAGAGTCAGTGATAAACTACCTGACTCGCCCGGAGCAAGCGTCAATGAATTGCCAGATAACGTCAAACCCAAAGATTCGCCGGCGGCGCTAGAATTGATCTCTACAAGGAATGTGTCCTCACTGTTTCCAAGGTTGGTGACATGAATCGAAGTATTGACATCAGCCCTTGGACCAACAACTATCCAGGCTGAGGAACCAGCCAAAGAAACTCCTGAGGTAGTCAAAACCTGAGCGACAAGGGAGAGATTTTGAGAAGGCGCATTCTCACTGTTGATGATGACGTCAAAAGGATGGTCTCCCAGAGTTGCACCTTCATCTGCATCCAAGGTGACCTCGAACTGCAAATTGCTCAATGGTGGAAGTATCAATTCCGTTGTAGGGTCGGCCAAAGACAATGTGAGATGAGAATCCAGTCCTGAACTTCCGAGAGATAGGTTCTGAGGAACTGTAGCATTGCTATACACATCAATTATGAAAGTGGAATTTGAACCGGGAAACAATTGTACTCTGTAATCAGCAGGGCCTGAAATCGAGAAGCCATATCGTGGAAGAATCTCAAGGCTTCCTCCTGCGGTTGCTGTTGCTTGACTGAATCTACTCTTGGCGGTGACCGAGAATGATGAGGACCCAACTGTTTCGAATTCATTGACCGAGATTGTCACTGTAATCTGCTCACTGTCTCCACTGTCAACAACCACCCACGTTTCAGGAAGAGATACCTCAACTCCCAATGCAGATTGACTTTCGAAATAGATCTCTTCCTGTTCAGTTCCATCATTGGATACAACCCATATCACCTGCTCTGAATAACCCGGTGCAATAGTGAGAATATCAGAAGGAGAGTCAAGTCTCAAAGCATGTTGAACTCCGACGCTCAAATTGATTGTCCCAGTATGAATAGCACTTGCATCAGAGGTCTCCGTAGCCCTCAAAACAACCGAACATGTATCATTCAAATGACTCGATGATGGAATTCCAACCTGAACAAGAACAGTCTCATCAAAACCTGTTGCAAGAACCGAACCAACTGGGTCGTTTACCTGAAAAGTACAATCGCCAGTACTCGATTGAACTGCATGGATATATTCGGCGTCATGAGTTCCGAGGTTGGTGAATGAAACACTAAGGTTTCCGGTCTCGCCTGGCAACCATTCATCGGATGGGTCTGTTTCATCCGTATAGGTTCCATTGAAGATCTGGGTCACGTTGATGACCAGTGTTGTAGACCAAGTAAGATTACCCTGAGTGCTTGCTGCCATGAGACTCAGCCCTTGGTAGGTTGGGGCAATACCGCCAGGAACTGTGATTCGCAAAGTTCGGTTTCTGGTCTCTCCGGGGTCCATATTGATGAGTTGATCATCCAACCATCTCACTTGCCAACCACTCGGTAGGGTTCTTGCAGATGAACGTCCCATCGAAGTCCCATTTCCAGATCCGTTTCCGGATCCATTACCAGTTCCGTTTCCAGTTCCATTGGAAGGTGTCGTTATGCAATCATCTCCGTTGTGAATGCATACCAGAATATCCATTGCTGCAATAACACTGGAATTCCACGTCAGGTTTGCCGACAATGAAATGTTTCCAAGAGCGCTGGCATTCCAAGACTCATTGACTGTCAAAGAGGTGTTCGATTCATTGACGATTTTTGAATCACTCCAAACCACTGTGCCGTTATCTGGATATGATGCAGTCAGGTCAAAACCGTAAGCAATTCCTGGGGTCAGATTGACGATATCCACTGCGATTGATAGATTGCCAGAACTCGTGTTATGTTTGCTGCCATTGGTAGGAGAAACGATGGTCAGGCTCTCATTACCACTTGGCTGAGGCAATTGCGCCTGATTCCAATTCTGCCACCACGCCACCAAATCAGGTTCTTGGTCAACATCGAGAATTATCGAGTCGATGACATTGCCCTCATTGGTGATCTCGATATCCACATCGAGTGAACTTCCAGGCGCCATTGAAAGCAACCCTGCATCGCCCACTTCACTGCTGTCGATACTTGCTCCATATGTTGGTGAAACAGTAAGATGAACGGTGATGCTGCTCGATTCGCTGCCATCACTTTCATTGACGTAGATGACCACACTTCCGCTATCAGCAATTGCAGCACCTATACCTAATCTCACAATAATGGTGGTATCTTCCGAGAATGTAGGAAGTACATCCTCCACCAATTCTTCGCTGGCAAGAACAGTCCATGATTGAGAAAGCCCAGCATCATCAACAGTGATGTCATAATCCTCAATACTGGAACCATTGTTGTCAATCGTCAAGGTCACATTCATGGAGTCACCCGGTGACAATTGCACATGGACCACATCCACCGAGAGGACGATTGCCGTTGAGGCGGATGCGGGAGAAACGAACATTGGAGCAAAAGATGCACTCAACATCAATGCCACCCACAGGGTGGCAGTCCTTGCAGCACGTCCTGCTCTAATCACGCAACGCCGACCTGAAGCACCCGTATAAGTGACTTGGGACAAAGATTCACAGGACATTGGAACTCCACATGATGTGCATGCGAGGTTTCAAGGCAGGGTTATGACGGCCACCAAATATGGGCGACAGCAAATGGCACCCGACTGCATATCGCAGCCATACATTGGGACAGATACAGAGCAATGGTACGGAATTGGTTGATGAAGAAGTCACCATTTGTGGCTTTGCTGAAGCCATACGCGGCAAAGGCAAGATCTGCTTTCTTGACCTCAGGGATGGAACTGGACGGTGCCAAGTATTCCTCAAGCAGGGAAATGTTGAGGATGAAACCCTTGCATCAGTACAGAATGCCAGTAGGGAATCAACCATCCAATTCACTGGAACAGTGGCGCTGAAACGTGCTGCAAAGGTTGCTGAGGGAGAGCCAGAACCAGAACCGGAATTCGAGGTTGTTGCAAATTCTGCGACCATTCTTTCGGCTGCTGAAACACCACTCCCCCTCGGAGTTACCGATACTGTCCACGTGGAATTGGATACTCGACTTGACAATCGTTTCATCGATCTACGCAGAAAACATGTCAATGCCATCTTCAACCTACGCAGCAAAATTCTGCAGTATGGTCGCCAACATCTCATCGGTGAGGGCTTCAAAGAAATCAATAGTCCAAAGATAATTGCTGCAGCTGCAGAGGGAGGAACCAATCTTTTCCCAATGAAATATTTCGATAGAGATGCGTACCTATCACAGAGTCCTCAACTCTACAAACAACTCGCAGTTCTTGGTGGGCTGGAGAGAGTCTTCGAGATAGGCCCTGCTTTCAGGGCAGAAAAACACGATACTTACAGGCATCTCAATGAATTCGTCTCATTCGATATTGAGATGTCTTGGGCAAATGATGAGGATGTTATGGGAGTACAAGAACGTATGATCCACCACATCTGGAGTACGGTGGCAAGTAACGACATGAATCTCATCGCTGATATCAACGAATTCCGCTCCACTCAAGATCTGGAAGATATCACGGTAGAAATACCATCGATTCCATTTCCAAGAGTGGAATATAGCGACGCCATCGAAATGATCAAAGCAGCAGGCCAGGATATCGAATGGGGAGATGATATTGAAGCACATCACGCTGATATCATTGCAGAAAAGCACTCTGGGTTCCATTTCATTCCTCGCTGGCCGATGTCGATGAAGCCCTTCTACATCTTCCACGACAAGAATGAGGTTACATCCGATGGTGGACAATTATCACGTGGCTTTGACTTGAACTATGGGCGAGATGAGATGACAAGTGGTGGACAACGTGAGCACAGAACTGAAGTGCTGACACAGAATCTTATCGATATGGAACTGGAGCCTGCAGACTTCGACTTCTACATCGATGGTTTCCGATTTGGAGCCCCCCCTCATGCTGGATGGGGCTTGGGAGTGGCGCGACTGACAATGGTATTGACCGGTAGCCGAAATGTGCGTGAAACAGTTCTCTTTCCAAGAGACAGAAGACGCTGCACCCCTTGACCGAAAAGAACGGGTATCTGCACCCCCTCCGAGTGATGATGGTTATGCCGACTTTCGCCTTCCTGTTGTTGAAAGAACACCCATACGGACGTGAGATGCTCAAACAAGTCATGTCAGAAGGGTTCGTTCCTAGTATCATCATCACTGAAAATTCAGGAATTGCTGACGAAGAAAGAGAAAAATTCCTCACGAGAATAGAAGGCAATCCAATTGCTCCAACAATCGAGGAGCAGATTGCAGGCTTGAACATCCCACACGTGGAAGTCCCGATTCACAACTCGGAAGAAGTCATGCCACATATCGAGGGAATGGAACTCAATCTAATCGTATTTGGAGGAACAAGAATCATCCGAGGAGAAATCCTTGAGGCTGCCAAAGATGGCGTCATCAATTCGCACCCAGGTCTATTGCCAGAATGTAGAGGTTCGGCTTCTCCTGCATGGTCTGTATTCCATGATATCCCAATTGGTTCTTCAACTCATTTCTGCGACAATGGTATCGATACAGGAGAACTTCTCATACGCCGAGAAATCGGTGTAAAGAGAGGAATGACCTATGAGGACCTTTGCTATGAAACACTGGTTCTTGCCGGGATTCTGATGAAAGAGGCATTGATGGCATATGTTGCTGGAGAATGGGATGAAATGCGGAGACCACAAGGGACTGGAGAGCATCCAACTTTTCGAAACGCTCCCGAAGATGTATTACAGGTGGTCTACCAGAAACTATCAGAGCAGACGTATGCGCACTATGTAGATTGAGTGAAAAGCGAGCGATGAAATCAAAATTATTTGAGGGATTGAAAGTGAACAAGGACGAGTTTCCATTTTCTAACAGCGCCATGAATGGAATGAGAGCACTGGTATGTGGAGCATCGAAAGGAATTGGTAGAGCAACTGCTGAAGCCCTTGCAACGGCAGGTGCTGAAGTCATTCTTTGCAGTCGTGATGAAAATACGTTGAACGAACTATGTGAGTCACTATCTGGGAATGGCCACTCTGTCATCGCACTTGATCTAGAGAATATCGAGGAACTGCAGAATTCTATTTCCAAGATTCTGGAAGGTGGGCCAATCCATGTTCTGGTGAACAATTCTGCTGGCCCCCCCGGAGGGCCTCTTCTAGGTACAGAAATTGACGAATTCGAAGCACCTTTCAAGCGCCATCTACACGCCGCCCACACCTTGACTAAAGCACTGGTTCCAGGAATGGTTGAGGCCGGCATCGGTCGGATTGTCAACATCATCTCAACCTCGGTAAGAGAACCAATACCCAACATCGGACTCTCCAACACCCTCAGAGGTGCAATGGCTTCGTGGTCCAAATCAATGTCGAGAGAGTTGCCTGAATGCATAACCATCAACAATATTCTACCCGGTTTCACAGATACGGACAGACTTGCATCTCTGGCAAATTCAATCAACGAAAAGACTGGTAGAACTGTTGACGATATCCACTCCACATGGCTTGGTGAAGTACCGATTGGGCGACTTATTCAGCCTACTGAAACTGCAAACGCAATTCTCTTTCTTTGCCTTCCCAGTAGCGGTGGCATCCGTGGCATCAGCCTTGCAGTTGATGGCGGCAGGATGCGTTCTATCTGAGGTGCTTTGATGGAAGAACCGACGATGGAGATTCTTCGTTCGAGGTTGATGCTAGCGCAATCTACTCACAACCAACCTGATGAAATGTCTGCATTGGCAGATATTGCACATCGCCTACTCAAGGAAGGACTTCTTGATGAGGCTCGAAACATGTTGGAGTTAAGCCTTGATATCGCCCGTTCTTTAGATGATGATGTTGGCTTGATAGTAGCCCATTGGGGCCTCGCTGACGCAGCACATATTGAAGGAGATGAAAATGAGGAGTTGTTGCATCTTTCACAGGTGGTTGCTGCACATCTTCAAGCGGATATGAGATTGCCAGAACAACTCACTGAACGGCTCTCCGCGTTGACAGGGTGAGATAATGGATTCAAGTGACCAGACTCTCATTGAATTCCCTGAATTACGCCGATTCATGGTAATTGGCGGATTGAATATGGCAATATTCTATGGACTCTATGAAGGGATGTATTATCTCTCAGAGGGTTTGGAACACCGCGCAGCAATGAGTTGGATTATCGCTTATTCAATGGGCTCGATTGTAGCACATTCAACACACCGTCTTTTCACATTCCATTCCACAGTACCGATCGAACATAGCCTTCCAACCGCAGTGGGGATATATGGAACGACCCTTATTCTCTCGACCTTCTCAGAAGTTGTTCTCATAGAGATTCTAGAATGGCATCATAGAATTGCATGGCTCGTGAATGCAAGTATCTTTGGCATCCTGATCTATGTCATGCTCAGGCACTTTGCATTCCCTACAAAATTGTCAAAAGAGCAATGAAAACAGTCTTTTGAAGCACATTCTGTAAGGCGAGGTCTTTTCATCAATATCCTTTGGCAACACCATGCGTCGCCACCCGAAGGCCGTAATCATGGTCTGCCTGATGCTGTCCTCTTCACTGATGGGTTGCTTTGGCGATGAAACAAATGAGAATGAAGTCATTCTTGTTATCGAGGAGATGGAGCTACAAGCGCCTGCAGGAGAATTGTTCTTCTGGAGCATTGACTCAAATGTTGAATACAACATCAAAATCGATGGCCCCGGATTTCTAATCGATGAAGATGGAGTAGTGAGAGACTCAGATAACTGGACCTACCCTGCTGGGTTCGACTCGCCGGGGTTGTTCATGCATCCACTCCCTGGAGAGACTGCAACCTTGAACATAAGCGCTGGAGAACTCTCTGAATCAGTTAATGTCACCATTACTGATGCCGCTGGAATCGTCAATGGAGCATCAGCATTCGACACCATTGATTGGTTGACTACTGACCATAACAATCGTTGGTGTGGGCGAGCATCTATCCACGATGGTGGAGATAACTATGCTGCCTCTGCTGAAGCGATGAAAACGCATATGGAAAACATCGGTTTTGATTATGTGGAAGTCACCGAATATGAAGAATCAGATCTCAAGAATGTAGTTGCTTACAATTACGGTGAAAAATATCCCGACGAATGGATTGTTGTAGGTGGACACTTCGATGTAGCCTACGCCTTCACTCCACCAGGTGGAGGAACCTCAGAAGGAGCAAATGATGACACCTCTGGAAGTACGGTCAGTCTTGAGTTGGCAGAAGCCCTTGGAGTGATGAATTTCGACCACACTGTGGTCGCAGCACTTTGGGCCTGTGAAGAAGAAGGTCTGCTTGGAAGCAATGCCTTCGTCGAAAACCTCCCAGAGAATATCACAGTGAAAGCATACATGAATTTCGACATGGTTTCTCTCAATTATCCAATAGTGCCCCCTCCTGGATATGGGCCCTATGATCTTTCGATAGATGTCGCAGGTGCATCGGATGAAAACTTGAGCACAATGCTAGGGTGGGTGCAACAAACAGTAGAAGATGAATTGAGATATACTCCCGATTCAAGTAATGAAATCCATTGGGAATCTGCAGAATCATGCGCTAGTGACCACTGCTCTTTCTTCAGTGCTGGTTTTGCCACTTTCAATTTCTTCAGCGCAGGTGGTGATGTCTCATTCTGGCAAGAGTGGCATTCAGGCACCGATAATCTGGATTTCATGGTCACCAAAGCAGGAGGTGAAGACGGTCTTGCCAGCGGTTTCAACACCTTGGTCTGGATATCCTTGCATCTATTCATCCATGTCGATAACACTGGGAATGAATTCCAAGGCAGATGGGCTACTTCTTGACTAAGTCGCTGATAATCTGTACAGTGTACCATGAGCAAATTCAGCATAGTACAAATCCCCAAGGGGATGGAATTTCATCGCCAATGGTGTTGCAAGATCTTCAGCAACAACTGTTGTTTCTCCTCTCCAGCCTTGAGGTGAATCTGGGTCGGCAACTAAGTCGACCTGCAAAATCTGCTGCCCTACTGGAACAACCGTATTCCATGAACCATAGAGTGCAACATAGACTGTGGTGGGGCCGCCAGGTAGAGTTGAATTCAATGGACGCCAATCAATTCCATTGGCAGAAGAATGAGATTCAAATTCAGCAATTGGTCCAAGCGTACCTTCTGGCACTGGATGGTCAGGGTCATCATCAGGCCACCCATATGCGGAGCCAGACGCTAGAAGATTCAATTCCTCAGGAGGATGGTCCCCCTCCCAATCTCTACCATTGTCAGTGAAGACATAACCAACCTCTGGAACCCATGTTCCATCGAAGGAATTACGAACTCCTGAAGCAAGTATCTCTACTTCGCCATTCCATGGATCAACTCCCAACAATGCTGCATTCCTCTCATCCTCTTCTTCACAGATGTTGCAGGTAGAACCGGCATGCCAGATCAAACCATCATCACCATCAGGCATGACCGCATTTGTCTGGTGGTTGGAGGTTGGGACTCCACTTACCAATGTTTGATGAGATGTCAAGTCCCATTGTAATGGAGTAGAGTTACGATCGATGTTCCAGGCATTTAGTTCACCTTTCTCTGAAACGAATAAACGACTTGTGCCATTGCCAGGATCACTCCACACTAGAACTCCATGGGGTTCAATCAAATCGGAAAGTATCGACTCTTGGGTAGTGAAATCTCCATCTGAATTCAATTCTAATGCCAACAGCCTTCCATCACGGTCGCAGACCAACAGCCATGTCTCATTCATCCAATGAAGGCATGAAGGGCTTCCCAATCCATCAGCCACCTCAGAAATCTGATGTTCCGATATCAGCACCTCTGGTTCTGGTTCAATCAAATATGGCCAGGCTTGCCTGATCCCCATGATCAGAATGAGAACGATGAATACCGTGAGCGCCCTTTTG
Source organism: Candidatus Poseidoniaceae archaeon (assembly GCA_964230915.1). GTDB lineage: Archaea > Thermoplasmatota > Poseidoniia > Poseidoniales > Poseidoniaceae > UBA226. The sequence goes on from CAXRJY010000195.1 coordinate 21,071, forward strand.
ACGATCTTCCTTCTCCTGCTGGTCGAGTCCGAGACTCCCAATTCAAGGTCAGGAATAGACTGCTGCGAGTCATCCATACATCTGCATCTCCACTCAGACTATCACATTGACGCAAATTAGAGCAACCGAAAAGAACGGGTATCTAAGGCCTCTTCGCGTAGGTAAGAGGGGGCGGCCTGATGGAGTATGACATCTTCTTCTCAATTTCACAGACCCCTGATGCAGATGGCTTCACACCCAGTGAACAAGATATGCTTCGAAACTATTTCCAGCAAGTCGCTCTTGCCGATGAACTCGGTTTCGGAGTTGCATGGTTGGCTCAAGCACACCTTTCTACCATCACACAGAAACTAACGTCGAAACCGGTGGTTCCTCACTGGAAGGGAGAAGTTGGATTGTGTACAGATTTTCCTCAATTGGCCATTGAAACATTTCATCGTACCAATAACATCGATGTGGGTTCAGCAGTGCTATCACTGCTAGCCAGTGGAGGCCCAATAGCACAAGCAGAAAGAATCGCCAACACGGTTCAACTATTGGGCCTTGGTTCCACAGACAGGAAACTACACGTTGGTTTCAGTGCAGGTCGTTTCGAATTCATGGCGCGGCCATATGGAATCAATCCCAGGGACGAGGTCGAAGAGAGGGCTTGGCCGGCTCTAAGGGGACAGATATTCCTTGAGGCTTCAGAGATATTCCTACGCTTGCTGCGTGGAGATACCATCAGTTCCGATGACATCCGCAGCACCTCATTGACGCGTGATAATTTCCGTTCAGATGAAGACTGGGAGGCTGTTAGAGTTGCAGCTGGAACAGGTGATATTGTTGAGATCAAGCGCCGATATGAGTTTGAATCACTGAGTATTGTTCCAAGGGATTGGCCCCGTGAACAACTGGAATTGATAGCGGGAACTCATGACCCAAGGGCCCAAGAATTTGTCAACAGTTTCCTTCCTGTGAAAGTGTTCAATCTCTCTATCACTCAACCTGAAGTCATTGAAGCAACCCATGATCGAATGAGAGAATGCTACCACGCAGACGGTGGAGAATGGCAAAGGAGAG
>CAXRJY010000196.1:0-3059 GCA_964230915.1 Candidatus Poseidoniaceae archaeon
ACTGCATTCACTTTGAGTAGTAAGCCTGGAGAGACATTCAACATCAGTGCTAAAGTCAGAAATATTGGTAATGTAGAGGCTGAAATGATGTTCAAAATCAGTAACGCTGCTGAATTATCAGAAATGGGCGTCATGTGTATACCGATACCCCCGATACTGTTTGATTTGAATATGGAACCGGGTGCCTATTTTGATGAAGATGTGATGGCATGTGGAGTATCTGAAGAGTTTGACAAGAGTAAAGAATTCAACATTAAGATGCTTGTCACTGCTTCAGCAATAGGAACTCCATCCTTTGAAAGTGATGATGAGAATGTGAAGGTCTCCGTTGTGGTTCCTTCAGAAGGGGGCTGTGGAGGTTTGACCGAGGCCCGTAGTCAGGAAGATAAGCAGATGTTGATCTATGCTGGAGGCGGTTTGGTCGCTGTTCTGGTTCTGCTGATTGTAGTTCTCAAAATTTCTCGTAGAAAGGGTGGCGGTGGAGTTGAAGCCTGGGATGACGAGGATTTTGATTTCGAACTCTGATGTAATTATTACACCTTTCCTTCCACTGGAAAGTGCTTAATTCGTTGCATTGCGGAGCCATTGCAACCCCAAGAGTCAAAGACCGGTGTGTTGAGCAACACCTACCCATAGGGTAGGTGTAGATATGCTGGGATTACAGGGAAAGGTTGCTTTCGTATTCGGAGTGGCAAGTGAGGACAGTATCGCATGGGGAATCTGCAAGAGATTGGCTGAGGCTGGAGTGACACTCTATCTCGGATATCAGAAACGATTCATGAGCCGAGTGTTCAAACTCAAGGATGAATTGGATGCCATCGCTGGATTCTATCCTCTGGATGTTGCTGAAGATGAAACCACTGCAGAATTCTTCGAGGCGTTCTCAAAGGAGAATCCCGGTTTGAAGGCAGATATCATGGTCCATGCGATAGGTTTCGCTCCTCGAGAATGTTTTGACCGACCAATCCTCTTCGTAGAAGGTTCAGCATTGGATACGGCAATGACAGTTTCCGCACACAGTCTACAGCGTTGTTTCAGACATGCTATGCCTCATCTGAATTCAGGTTCTTCAACGATAACATTGACCTATGCTGCCAGTACTAGATTTGTACCATCCTATGGAATCATGAGTATCGCCAAGGCTGGATTGGAGTCTTGGACCAGAGAATTAGCCTGCCACCTAGGACCTCATGGGCATCGAGTGAATGCAATTTCCAGTGGTCCAATCAAGACTATTGCAGCGGGCGGAATCCCTGGTTTTGATCGGATTCTTGAGCATGTGGAAGCCAATGCCCCTCTTCGTCGAAATGTGAATCAGGATGATGTTGCAGGCTGCGCTGCATGGTTGGCATCTGATTTGTCTGCAGGAGTGACCGGTCAGATAATCCACGTTGATGCTGGATATTCTGCAACTATGGTTCCAGAGAGTATAATGTGAGGTGTAATAGATGTCTAACAAAGAACTCAATGTTTCAGAACTGGAAGGAATTGCCCAAGGGCCATTTGAGCCGATTGCAGTGATTGGCATGGGCTGTATCATGCCTGATGCCGAAAACATAGAGCAGTTCTGGAGCAATATCTTGAATGCACGGGTATCGATCAAGGAGGTTCCTGAAGGTCGCTGGAACATTGACGATTTCTGGACACCAGGTTCTCCAGGTAATGTTGACTACGCCAAGACCTATGCAAAGATTGGTGCTTTCATAGAAGGATATGAGTTTGATTGGAGACGCTGGAAAGTTCCTCCAGGTACCCTGAGTCAGATCGATATTTGCCAACAATGGGCAGTCTCCGCCTCTGCCTCTGCGCTCGAGCATGCTGGCTACCTCGGCGATGAGAATAGGTTCGAATTACCAAATGCTTCTACTGGAGTAGTCATTGCAAACGCCCTAGGGGGCGAATTCAGAAATCTATCAAATCACCGTGTCTGGGCTGATCAATTCACTCGTCAGGCAGTTGAGATTGGCGGGATGCCCGAAGAAAGTGTTGAGAAACTCAAACAGGCAATGAGTGAGGGTAAACCAGAGATTGACGAAGATACCATGCCTGGAGAATTGGCCAATGTGATGGCGGGCAGGGTTGCTAATCTTCTCGATCTACAGGGACCGAATCACTCGACAGACGCAGCATGTGCTTCATCGATGTCCGCAGTATTGGATGCCTGTAGGATGTTGCAATCAAGACAAGTAGACCTGATGCTTGCCGGAGCCAGCGACCGTACAATGGATCCTGCAACATATGCAAAATTCAGTGCAATAGGAGCGCTTTCCCCTACCCATTCTACGCCTTTCGATGCTAAAGCCGACGGTTTTGTCATGGGGGAAGGCGCAGGAGTATTGGTACTGAAGCGACTTGATGATGCCATCGAGGATGGAAATGACATTCATGCAGTTATCAGAGGTATTGGGGCGAGTAGTGATGGCCGCGGTAAGGGTATCACTGCACCGAGTCAAAGAGGTCAGATGCAAGCTCTTGCACGTGCTTATTCTCAAGCTGGTTTCAGCCCGGCTACTGTTGAGTTGGTCGAAGCGCATGGCACATCAACCAAAGTTGGAGATGCCATGGAACTAGGGACTCTACGGAAATTGTGGCATGAATCTCCAGCTGGAGAGCAGATTGCAGTAGGTTCTGTGAAGAGTCAGATTGGACATCTGAAGGCAGCAGCAGGAATGGCAGGTATGCTGAAGACAATCAATGCGGTCAGTAAAGGGATAATTCCGCCTAGCGCTGGATTTGAAGTACCAAATCCAACCGTGGATTGGAATTCAATCCCATTCTATGTTCCAACTTATGCCAAGGAGTGGGACAAGCTTGGTTCACTGCCGCGTCGAGCAGCAGTTTCGGCCTTTGGTTTCGGTGGGACGAATTGGCATATTGTCATCGAGGAGTTCGATAAGAAATTCCATCTCGGTCTTGCGGTGGAATGGAGGCAGAGGTGGTCTACTTTCTTGAGTGGCCCCCAACCAACTGCAGTTTCAAGCAACAATCAGAATGAACAACAACCAGTCAAGGAATCAGGAATCGTATCCAAGGCCAGAAGACCCACTACTCAGGCCCCT
>CAXRJY010000197.1:0-3761 GCA_964230915.1 Candidatus Poseidoniaceae archaeon
CGAAACCATGTAAAGTTCTGAGAGATAATCCAAATGACCTGGCGAAGTCACTACCATGATATCATCCGCAGTGAATTGATCAGGTGAAGTATATCCACAGGAATTACAGAGCATGTAGACCTCCTTCTCAAGGGTCTTGACATAATTGGCGACCCGCTTGGCCGCTCCTCCCACGTCCAATGCTCGCTGCAGTGCCCTATCCTGGGTTGCGATACCGGTTGGGCAACGATTGGAATTACACTCCAATGCCTGTATACAACCGAGAGCCAACATGAATCCACGAGCGATGTTGACTCCATCCGCTCCAAGAGCCATGGCCACTGCAACATCGATTGGAGTTGCAATCTGTCCTGCAGCGAGAAGATGTACTCTCTCTCTGACACCATGCTTACGCAATGCCCAATCGACCATGGCGATTCCTTGTTTCATCGGAACTCCGGCGTGACTGGCTAGGACCAAGGGTGCCGCTCCTGTTCCTCCTTCTCCACCATCGACTGAAATGAAATCAGGTCCACGTCCCGGTTCGGCAGCCATCGCTTCAGCGATGGCTTCAATCTCCTCAACATGACCTGCAACCACCTTGATTCCAATCGGTTTGTCAGCCAATTTTCTCAACCTGTCAAGGAAATCAAACATCCCAGCAAGGTCATCGAACTCATCATGTCTTGGCGGTGAAAGAATATCCTTACCCATCGGTACTTTACGAATGGCAGCAATCTCTGATGTGATCTTCTCCTTAGGCAGAATACCACCCTTGCCGGGTTTGGCTCCCTGCATTATCTTCAATTCAACCAATCTGACATTATCGTGCGCAGCAATTTCAGCAAATGCCTCATTAGAGAAATTTCCTTTATCATCCCTGCATCCAAACTTACCTGTACCCATCTGAAAGATGACATCACCACCCATCTGGTGATATGGTGCAAAACCTCCCTCTCCAGTATTGTGTAAGATTCCTGCTTTACCAGCTCCTTGGTTAAGAGCGGAGACGGCATTGGCGGAAAGTGAGCCATATGACATCGCTGAGATGGTGACAAAATGATTCAATGTCACCGTGTTCTTGACTCCTGTGTGCTCACCAATGACGCGATGGTATCCATCGTGCTTGCTCTTCTCACGCTTGAACATCGAAGGCATGACCGTGTATGTTCCAACCGCATCAAAATCCACCTGACTGCCAAAACCGATAGTGTTGTTCTTACCCCTGGAGGTGGAATAAATCCAATTTCTAGTGACTCGGTTGAACGGTTTCTCTTCGAGATCGTTGGCGAACCAATATTGGCGAAGTAGTGGGCCTAGATGTACAGAGACCCAACGTCCCCAGTACAGCACTGGAAAGCGTCTCTGAATAGGATTGGCTGTCTGGAAGAAATCATGACAGAAGAGAGTTACAACCCCAAGTGCAAAGACACCTCCGGCTACAGAAATAAGGTGCAACCAACTTCCACTTCCGAAGGTCTCGGTGAGGTAGTCATTGCTTGCCCATGCTGCACCTGATGCCGCTGCCAGCCAACCTATCCACCAATAGTACCACTTTCCCATGACTTCGCAGCATCATCTGTCGTATTGAATGAATCGGAGAATCTGGGACAGAGGATTTGTCAAAGTGTTCAATGCAGGGATTGAAGTGACCTTGGTGAATCCGGCTTCATGGCTGAAGAGGCATCCAACCGGCTTGGGGCCTGTACATCGCCATATCTACTGCAACACGCTGAGAACCCTGTCGCCTGGCAACCGTGGGATGATGAAGCGATTGAGCTTGCTAGAAAACTGGACCGCCCATTACTGGTTTCGATCGGATATGCTGCTTGCCATTGGTGCCATGTCATGGAACACGAATCCTTCGAAGATGAAGATGCAGCAGCCCTGATGAATGAAAAATTGGTCTGCATCAAGGTTGACCGAGAAGAACGCCCAGATGTTGACGCACTCTACATGGCAGCCTGTCAAGCGACCACCGGTGGAGGAGGCTGGCCATTGAATGCCTTCGTTGACCCGCACACTCTACAGCCATTCTTTGCTGGAACCTACTTTCCGCCTGAACAGCGCTTCGGCAGACCATCATGGAAACAATTGGTCGATAGCATATCCAAAGCATGGGAGGATGACAGAGAAAAGGTCCTGGAGTCCGCAGCCACAGTGACCGCTCATCTCAACAAGATGGCATCATCCGTGAAAAATGAACAAGATTTGACTGCAATTGCAACTGAAGCACGATTGATGGCCAATCAGCACGCATCTCGGTTGTTCGACCCAGTGAATGGAGGATTCGGAGGCGCTCCGAAATTCCCACACCCAATGGAACTGGAGGGATTACTCAGAAGTGAGGAGAAGGAAATGGTTGCCACATCTCTGGACATCATGGCCAGCAGAGGATTGTACGACCATCTTGCAGGAGGTTGGCATCGATATTGTGTAGATGCTGCTTGGGCAGTTCCACATTTTGAGAAGATGCTCTATGACAATGCATTGTTGCTTGCTGTACATGAACAGGCTCGAAGAAGAGGCGTTGGCTCGCATAATGAACGAGTCATTAGATTGACACTGGATTGGATCCATTCTGAGATGCTCGACCCTGATGGCGGTGTATGGTCAACATTGGATGCTGATTCCTTGGGTGAAGATGGAAAATCTGAGGAAGGTGAATTCTATCTCTGGAGACAAGCAGAAGCGGAAGACCTGCAAGCCTGCGAACGCTTTGGGATTACAGAAAAAGGAAATTTCGAGGATACTGATAGAAGCGTACTATCACTACACGAAATCGAAGGACTGGAGTATGAAGAAGATGAACGATTACGGAATTTTCTGTTGGAGAAACGTAGTCATCGCTCACGACCAGGAACCGATGACAAGGTCTTGACCGCATGGAATGGAATGCTATTGTTCGCTTGTGCTCAACTCCCTGAAGAGCAAGCAAAACTGATCGGTGAACATATCGTCAAAGATATGCTGTCGCGAGAAGATATTCTCCGCACCAGACGCGGACAGACACTGGGTGGAATGGGTTTCCTGGATGACCATGCTTGGGCCGCACTTGGACTGCTTCACTGGGGGCTACGTTGGGATGAGGATGATTGCATACTGAAAGGTCAGGAGATAACAGAACAGATGATTGAGAGATTCAGTGACCCAGAAGGGGGTTTCTGGTTATCCAGTTCTGAACATACCGATTTACCTGTAAGACAGCGTTCTGTCTCCGACTCTGCCGTACCTGGTGCAACCGCTGTAGCCATTGAAGTTCTACGATTATTGTTGAACAGATGGCCAGACCATGCCAAAGCGGAGCAATGGAGGAATATCGCAGAACAAGCAATTCGTTCTGCGGGCAGAGAATTTGTGACTCGCGCAGGAGCGCACTGGGCCTTGGTCAACGCAGCACAAGGAATTGTTGAACCTGCAGCAATCTGGTTCATCCACCATTCTGGCGATGAACCCAAAGAGGTCGAAGAATTGCGCCGTTCTGCTGACTGGAATCAACTGGTGGTTTCCAGTTCCAATCCAATCGATGACAAAGACCGCGGTGAGGAAGAATGGATGGGCTGGTTGTGTGAAGAGATGTCTTGCCAGCCACCAATAACCAAGTCGTCAGAACTCATCTGGGACTGAGACTAATTCCAATACGCCTCACGAATCTGCTGATTCAATTCCATACATTGTTGTACATCGCTCGGGCGTTCCGGCATCGTAGTTGTTCCATTCAGATGCTCAATCATAGGAATCACATTGCTCTCGTTCACGACACCCCACCCCACTTGCGTCCA
>CAXRJY010000198.1:0-9939 GCA_964230915.1 Candidatus Poseidoniaceae archaeon
ATCTCCAAAGTCGCAAGACCAGAATTGATTGCTGCGGGGCGTAAAGTCGCAGTGATCTGTGAAGACCAGAATGAAATATCGTTGATCAAAGAATTGGGTGAATCATCCGAGGACCTTTTCATTACGGTCGGCGATGCAACCGCTTTGCCAGCATTGGAACGAGTTAATCACCTCAAAGCGCATACAATAATCATCGCTACCTCAGAAGATACCACCAATCTGATTTCAAGTTTGAATGTAAGAGCCAACAATCCTGATGTCCGAATAATTGTCTATGTCCAAAGACCTGAGTTAAGGCAGACATTCTCTGCCTCAGGAGTGACATATGTCGCTTCACCTTTCGAAATAGGAGGTAGACTGGTTGCAAGTGCTGCATTCGAGCCAGAAGTCGCACTATTGGTGGACACCATGACATCTGGACTGTCGGAATGTGATATCCAACAATTCACCGTGACAACGGATTCTTCAGCGGTTGGAATGAGTGTTGACGAGGTCAGGAAAGACATGATTGCCAACAACGGCGCTCTGCTTATCGCTGTCGCTGAAGTGAGCCATGATACAGAAGAGGGAGAGGGCTGGGACGTCAAAGGAAATCCTTCGCCAAAGAAGAAACTAAAGTCTGGAGAGATAATTATCTTCATGGGAACTCCTGAAGAAAACATGGTGGTCTCGGAAAGGCTCAATGTCAAACAAGGCCGTTGAATCACTAAGCGCCGAGAGAGAGATTCGAACTCTCGCGTCCAGGGGACAGTGGATTTCGAATCCACCGCAATACCGGGCTATGCGATCTCGGCTTGGTGGCTGCTGCTCAAGCGCGCTGGTCATAAGAGTGATGCCGTAAGCGAATGATATGATTGTAGGCGTAGTCAACGAGGGTCAAAGGAATGAACTTGTGATGGATGGGCCAACATCAGTGACTCAGATTCTTGAGAAGATGAACATCGCTCCTTCCACGGTTTTAGTGATTCATGAAAATGAAGTGGTCCCTCAGAATGCAATTGTATCAGCAGATATTGAATTAGAGCTGGTTATCGTATCCTCAGGAGGTTGAAACTAGACGTGATGAGCCCGAACGGTTCTTCTTGGCCCTCAATATCACTTGCCCGCCAGCATTCACTGCAACCGCAAATCCGTGAGCCTCCACCACCTGTTCGCGCTGAGGCTCTCCTTCGAGGAGCATGGAATGTATCTTGTCATCCCAACCCTCAACCGGGATTACGCCTGTATCATCGACCAAACGCACCCCCCATTTCTTTGATTCGCTACCATCTGTCCTAGTGAATTCGCGATGATCGAAAGAAAACACCATTCCTCTGACAGAGACCTCCATCGTTTCAATATCAGCCATCAAGCAATCTCCATCCTCTCTTTCCTCCGCTGCTTTGATTGCCCCATCTCTACCAAGTTTGAGACGTTTCATCCAATTCATTCCCTTCTTCACGACGCCTCCGGTGGCGTTGAACAATCGCAGCCCCATCCCCTCTTCCCAATCAGGGAGTTCTACTTCATCGTCAAGGACAACATTGACTTGGCCTTCTTCCATATGCAGAGTAAATTCTCTCTTGCGAATTCCTGCACTGAATGGGAACTGTAATTCTTCACTCAATCTGTATGCTCTCCCCCATGCAGTAAGACGTGGGTCAATGTCCTCGATGGAAATGAAACCTGTTTCGGCACTTGGTAAAGTGATTGGGCCTGAACGTGAACATACAGTGTTGAAATCACAATGGGTACAACGTGTCAAAGGATGCAGGTCATCACCAGATGAAACTCCTCCAGGAGAGAATTGACGGAATGGTGAAGGTTCGGCTGGGAAATCATCGATGATGACATCTTCCTCCTGTGTGGAATCCCATGCTTCACGCAAATCCTTGCCTATCTGGAGTAACTCATCTGCGTCCGGAACTGGAATTGATTTACGCACGCCAGCGCCTAGATACCATATCTCCAATTCCGATGGTGACTGCTCATCATGCATGTCCCACCATAACCAAGCATACGTTCGCATCTGTTTGACATAGTCTCCAGAACGATCATTCGCCCCTACACTGGCCTTGATATCGATGATGCGAACAGTACCATCCCAACGGTATACCAAGTCATACTCTCCCTGAAACCAATGCTCTTTATGGATACAAGTCAATGAAAAATCATCAGCATCTGGGTCAACGAACCAAGGTCTTGCCAATTCCCATGCTTCGACCCATGAGATTGCACCATCCTCCTTGGCGGCAGGATGAGCCTTGTCCCAGAGATATGGAAAACCATCCGGAGCAGGCCACTCAGGCCTTGATGAGCCAGAACGCCAAGACTGCAATGCCGAACCGCTGATATTCTCGATACAAGATGCCACTTCTTCCATGTGGAATTCAATCCCCTTCAATGCCATGTCGAAAGCGCGCGCGCCATCGCTTCGAGTAAACTCATCAAAATCGCCGACCTTATTCGGATCTTTGCTCCATTCCTCAGCCGCTTGTCGCCAGCATCTATCGAAATGAACTCTGAGACGGGCTGATGCCCAAGCAAACAACTCATTTCTGTTCAGTGGCCAATCCGCTTTTCCAAGTGCTTCGCATTCTGGTCCGCGCCAACCTTCATCCGAACGAGAAGGGCGTTTCACTGGCTGTAATTCACCACCTGCCCATGATGGAGTATCGACCTGAAGTGGACTATCCAGCCATTCGGACTGACCATCGACAGGAACCAATACTGCAGATTCTCTGAGAGTTCGGCATACTGCTGCTTCAACCGCTCGACCCATTGCAAGAATCGGCGGTGATTTTCCTCTGAGTCCCTGTTTGTATCTATGATACCATTGCCTCTGACAATTCACCAACATCGCTGATTGGGTATGTGACAGCCGCTTGAAGGGACCTATCGGGTCATCAGATGGAGGATGGTTGACCGGCATACGCTGTGTTCAACAGCCATGCCATTTCAATGATGGGATTCATCTGACAGAATCAGGCAACTCTTTCGAGGGATTCCAATCCTTGCCTCTTACCTCGATTCGCGTTCCACGCGGCGATACTCTGAGTTGTGGTAGACCTGCTCTCCAACCAAGTTCTGCACCTATCAGCAGGATTCGATCTCCAACGCTGATGTCTGAGAATGTCTCGGTCATTCCCCACCCAAAAACGACTGACTCAATGACGTCGTGTCCATCCCACAAATGAAAATTCACCATCGTCCAAGGCTTGCCATCAATCCTCATTCCATGTGCAGTTCGACGACTTACTACCAAGCCATCGACATTGGCACGCGTTGGTAAGAGTCCAATTCGGGTTGTCTCGACATCTGTTGCCTCTTCGACTGGAAGCAAGGTGCTTCGTGAATCAAGATAGAGGCGTGATGCCCCACGCCAGACCCCCGGGGCGGCATTCATGATCAACCATGGGCCATCCTCTAAATCCCGCAGAGCAAGGCAGGTTCCTGGAGCCATCTCCTCAAGCACGACACTGGCCTGACCTCCGCTGCTCAACACAGCTCCATGGACGGGCTCTCCGTAATGATTGGACATAGGCCCCCATTTACCACCGAGGTTTCCAGTCACATTGAGACGACTCGGTATTGCTGAAATCGGACTAGCGGGTTCCCTTGGCTGCAGTCTCTCTTCGACCTCTTCACGCGATAGGCCCGCCATTCGGTCAGGTAACAAGGTAGCAAGTCCATCCTGTCGCAACTCCTCTGAAACCTCGCTACAAATGAAACGGGCATGACAACGTCTGCAAGTTTCTTCTGGCCCTTCATCTTTCCAGGATGCTGGATCTGCTCATGGCCAAGTCGATGAGTCTCCATCTGCCGAGGTCATCTTCTCCCAGATCGAATAAATTTCTCCGTCCATCTGCTGTAGTTCATCATCACTCCAAGGTTCCACCTTCACTAGGTTGGATGAACCAAGATACCACCCCTCCAAACTACTGACCTCAGATACCAGAGAGGATTTCGCTCTGGTCCTCAAGTACAACCATTGGTAGAAGCGTAGTTGAGTTGCAAGTCCTGTAGACCAACCGCTACTTCCGTCGCCTGACTTGATATCCACTACCTTGGCACTACCATCCCATCGGAGAAGCAGGTCAAGTTCACCTGCTGCCCAACCATCTGGATGGTAGAGTCGCTGAGGTTGCCAGACGCGCGGGTCCTTGACCCACGGACGTGCAATTCTCCACGCTTCAGACCACTTAACTTCTCCTTCTATAGAATTAATTGACCCTTCTTCTTCATTATTGAGAGCCAACTTCAATGAATGGCCAGGAACTTTGTCAGGTATCGGGAATCTCGGTTCTTCTGACCACCTTGGTGCAGGTACCAAATGTGGATCTCCCTCTTTCCTCCACCTATCGAGATGTGGTCCTCCTTGTGCCTCGTGGCATGCCGAAACTTCGGCTAGTTGAAATTCGATTCCTGCTTTGAGCAATCCTTCTACTCTCTCTTGCGTGATTTCGGTCCATTCCCTGTCTTCTCTCTTGAAGGGTGCTTTGTCCCATTCTTCAGCCCCCAATTCAATCACTAATTCGGCACTTTTTGAGACACGTGCCAAGAGATATTCCCTTATTTCTACGAGGCTTTCGGATTCTTCAACATCCTGCGTCGGTTTCAACGCCTGACCTCGGTGATGTGCTACCCAAGAGGGGGTTTCATCGAGTGCTTGATGCCCCGGGTCCTCCATCAATAGACCAACCATCGCTTCCTCAACGATAATGCCAAGAATCATTTCAGGATTGACCGGGCCTGAAAAACCTTGCTTGGTTCGATGAAACCACTGCCTAGGACACCTCTGCCAAGAGACAAGACCACTGGCTGAGATGCGCATCCTGCTGCGCCCAACTGGGCCTCCGAGCGGCGGAGTTCCGACTGGCATATTGACCTCTGGAATCGATACCAATCATCAATCCGCCGGCTATCGGGTTCACTCAATATTCTATCAAAGACTAAAACCGGCGTGCGAGAGGGGTGACCGGGAACATCGATGTGCGGCATTATCGGCATCGTCGCCACTGAGGACTCCAAGGTGGCGCAACTCATCTATGATGGCTTGACCGTTCTGCAACACCGTGGCCAAGATGCGGCCGGAATAGTCACTAGTGACGGAGACAATCTATACCAGCGAAAAGCCAACGGTTTGGTCAAGGATGTCTTCTTTCAAAGGCACATGGATAGATTGCAAGGACACATGGGCATTGGCCATGTCAGATATCCTACTGCTGGCACCTCATCTGGAGCAGAGGCGCAACCATTCTACACCAATTCACCTTATGGAATCAGTCTGGCACACAATGGGAATCTGACCAATGCTCCAGAACTTAGGAAGACTCTGATGGATGACCTAAGGCACCTGAACACATCCAGTGATTCTGAAGTATTGCTGAATATTCTAGCAAATGAAATTCATAAAGAGCACAAATTGATGATCGAGAAATCAGTTTATCTGGATACCAATGCAATATTCAATGCCATCACAAGAGTGAATGAGCAATGCAAGGGAAGTTATGCAGTGGTTGCAGTGATTTCCGGATATGGTTTGGTTGGGTTCCGTGACAAGTTCGGAATTCGTCCTCTATGTTTGGGTCGACGGGTCGAAGAAGATGGCCGAGAAGAGTGGATGATGGCGAGTGAATCGGTCACCATGGTCTCTCTCGGTTTTGAACATGTCAAGGATATAGGTCCGGGTGAAGCCGTTTTCATTGCTGCAGGAGGCCAGATGTTCTCCCAACAATGTGCGCAAGAACCACAGTACAGACCTTGTATCTTTGAGCAGGTATACTTCGCAAGGCCAGATTCTGTAATAGATGGAATCAGCGTTCACGCTTCACGACTAGAGATGGGAAGGAAACTTGCTCATCGTATAGCCAATGAATACGATGGAGATGAGATCGACGTTGTGATTCCGGTTCCCGACAGTGGAAGAATAGCGGCAATGGAATTGGCCAATGAAGCAAAGATTCCATTCCGAGAAGGGTTCGTCAAGAACCGCTATGTTGGTCGGACTTTCATCATGCCTGGTCAGAACATTCGGCAAGACTCTGTGCGCAAGAAACTCAATCCCATTCCCCTTGAATTTGATGGCAAGACCGTTCTGCTGGTCGATGATTCCATCGTTCGTGGAAACACTAGTCGTAAAATCGTGCAGATGGCAAGAGATGCTGGTGCAAAGAATGTCCTCTTTGCAAGTGCGGCACCTCCTGTCATCCATCCAAATGTGTATGGAATCGATATGCCAGCCAAGGGAGAATACATCGCCCATGGAAAAAGCACCGAAGAAATTTGCGAATCAATAGGTGCGGATTGGTTGATCTATCAGACCTTGGAAGACTTGATCGAATCATGCTCCAGTGGTTCGCTAGGCCTGACTCAATTCGATGCATCATGCTTTGATGGAGAATATGTGACTGGAGATATCGATGATGATTATCTACTCGCCTTGGAGATGGAACGGAATGATGGTGCCAAGACGAGAAGACACATGGATGATGAGATCATCGAGATTCACAACGAGGAGTGAGTTCCTCTAGAGGCGAGCCAAATGGCTGATGAACAACAATTCTGGGCACTTCGATTCGGTGAATTGGGGCTCAAGTCGGCCCCGGTCAGACGGAATTTTGAGCGAGTTCTTCGAAACTCGCTTGAGCGTGGAGCGATTGCCAATGGTATCGACCTATTCCTTGAACGCTCGGATAATCTGATGTTAGCATCATCACATGGAGAGAAATCTATCATTGAAGGGTTGTTGAGGCGCTGTTTCGGGCTGGTAGGTGCTGACCCAGTTACTGCAATGGAACTGGACCCAGAAGTTGTTGCAATAGCAGCATTAGAACGAGATCCATTGCGAGATGAACCTAGAACTTTCGCAGTTCGCTGCAAGAGGAGTGGGGCTAAACAAGAATGGGGAAGTCAGGATTTCGCCGGCGAAGTAGGCTATCACATGCTACAGAATGACTCCTCTCTGAAAGTTGACTTGAGTAATCCACAGAACACCATCAGAGTTCACATGAGTGCCGCTCGGGCTTGGTTGATGGATGAAAGAATAGCTGGACCAGGGGGGTTGCCAGCAGGAGTTCAAGGTGATGTCATCGCTCGTATCTCTACCATCGATGAAATGCTTAGTGCCTGGCAAGTAATGCGTCGAGGTGCAGGAATCGTACCCGCTGAAGGAAGCGATGATACCCTGATAGAGATGCTTGACCAATGGGACCCTGGACTATTGCAAGCAGCAAGAGGTTCTCCTTCTGCATCAAGAAGAAAGAAGACTGCAAAAAGAACTCCTTGGGGATTCATTGGTATGACAAGAGATGAGGCAAAGGAATTGATTCGGGAAGACAGGCACCGAGATACCCCTGCTGCCGAACTGAATGCCACACAAGGATGGAGTGAAAATGAGAAGCAAGCATTGCTATCTCACATCCAAAATCCCGATGAACAGTCTTGGGGACACGCTGGAAACGAAGCATTGCTGTCGTGGATAACCTGAAGAACGATGTCTCTGTGTACGGATTGGTTGCCATGCCACTCGTCATCGACCCTCTCTCCACAATCGAGACATCTGCACTTCTTACTGGAATCGCATTTTCGGGGGATGGGGAACGACTGGCATGGGGTGAAAGAGAAGGAACATTCCATATCTCTGACCCCGATGGAAGTAATTCCAGCGAAATAGAACTCGAAGGTGCACCCGGACCGATTGCTGCACTGTCGCAAAATAGATTTGTGATGGGAATGTCAGATGATGACCTACATCTTGTCTCTTCAGATGGTGAAGTGATCTGGAGTCACAAAGTGAGTGGAGGATGCGACGTACTTTCGGTTTCTCCAAGTGGAGGATTGATTGCAGTGATCGATGGCAGTAGGTCATTGCATATGCTGGATATTCATGGAAGAAGTCTGCATTCATATGACTCAAGTGAACTCAACCTTGTGGCCGTTGACAGAACCGGCAGAACTGTTGCAGTTGCAGATGATGCTGGTGTTGTGAAAGTATTCGACAGAACCGGCGAGATGAGATTCGAACGTAGGCCCAGTTCCAGTGTTGGAGAAAGAGTGACTGCAATGGCATTCCAACCTGATGGGCATCTGGTTGTCGCCAAAGAAACTCTGGGGTTGGCTGGGAACAATGAGAATGAACTTGAGGCTGAATGGTGGACGCCTCTGGGCCAGAGAGTGCATACGGCCGAATTGTCAGCAAGGTGCACTGGCATCGCACCGCATTCACGAGGCTGCTGGTTGAGTCAGTTCGATGGCCGTATCCTAAAGGCAACAGTCAATAGTGAGCCTGAACAGATATGGCAATCTTCCTATGCAATACAGGGCCTTGAAACGATTGGAGATGACCTGTTGGTTGCCAGTTGGTTCCACCTGTATAGGATTCCTGACAAAGATATGGAAGATGAACCTGTATGGCAGATTGAACACGCAGGAATCGTCGAGCACTTGGCAGTGAATGAAGAAGGAGATAGAATCGCGCTTGGTGGGGAAGACCAGAATGACTACACTGAGTCTGAACCAATTCTTATCATCGATGCAAATGCTGAACCGAGAGAGATGGAGATCAATGTCCAAGATGACCCATGGACTGCCGATCTTGACATGGGCGATGTTGAGAAAAAGGAAGAGACTGATATCTATGCAGATGACCTCTCAGCAATCTCAGACCTATTGACCGAGGATGAAAGAAAAATACTGGAGACGGGTGGTGACTCATCCTCTGAATCAGCACTTCTTTCGATGCTGAGTGGAGACATCGAAATGGAAGAGATGGCAGGCGATGATTTCTCTGCAGATATTCTACTTTCGGGACTAGAAGGTGAAACCAAGGCCGCCAACATTCCTCCAGTATCAAATGCTGGAGATGATCAGAACATTTCAGCAGAAGAAGATGGAGCAGCCGTGGTCCTGCTAGATGGCAGCGAGTCATTTGACCCAGACGGAACAGTTGTCTCTTGGGTATGGAAAGACAGGACTGGAAACACCATCGGTGACTCTGCCAAATTGAAAGTCAAACTTCCTAAGGGAACCCATCACTTTGAATTGACCGTCAAGGACAATGATGGTGCAACCACCACAGACACGACGACCGTAGTTGTTGAATGAGAATAACCTGTGGCGATGACCATGGCGGCTCTCATCGAGGGATTCTTTGTTGGTCCATTGCAGATGCGATGCAGTGTAGTCACCTGTCTAGAAAGTGGAGATACTGTCATCATCGATGGGGGAGACGAAGCACCTCGTCTGATAGAATGGATTGACGAGGCTTCAGGAGATGGGCCTGATGAACCAAATATGCCAGAACTCGAGATCAAGAGAAAGGTCGTAGTACTGCTGAACACCCATGCCCATTTCGACCATTCAGGAGCGATTCCTCCCCTGCTGGAAAGATATGAAGTCGAATGGTATCTGCATGAAGGAGACCATCATTTGCAATCCATAGCCAAACAATCAGCCGCTCGCTGGAGATTACATGTGCCCGAACCCGCTTTACCGACCAAGACATTCGAACATGGGGATGAAGTTTCATTCGGTAGTCTGCGTTTTGAAGTCAGGCATGCACCAGGACACTCGCTTGGCAGTGTTTGCCTCATTCTCCGCACTCCAGAAGATGAAGTGGATCATGCCTTCGTTGGAGATGTGCTATTCGCTGGAGGCGTCGGGCGAACGGATATTCCAAACTCTGGTGGAGATTGGCCATTGCTGAAGAAGAGTATCGAAGAGCAGTTGTTCACCCTTGATGATGAGACGGTGGTCTATCCTGGGCATGGGCCGTTGACCACTATTGGTGAAGAGAGAAGGAGCAATCCTTTCGTTGGCGAAGGTGCGGTTGACCCAACGAGGAATTTCTACTTCTGATTAATTGCGCCATGGCCGAATCCATTACTGAAAATCATATGATGTGCTTGGGATAAATTGAACAACTCTTCGCCCCCAAAACGCATCATGTCAGATGGTGAA
>CAXRJY010000199.1:0-7374 GCA_964230915.1 Candidatus Poseidoniaceae archaeon
GCAGCACAGTGATCTCCACACCCATCTTATTGGCTCCTGAGAACTTGAATCTCCGGTCTCCACCATCCTGAACCATCCACAGATATGGCGTGATATCAGTCAACCACTGCCCTTCTCTACCGTAAGTGGTAATGTATCGCACATATTCAGTATTACATACTGACGAATTATCAGCATCGCAGATGCGCAGATAATGCAGATAATCCCACTCATGGCAGCCACCACCAGAATATCTCATCCTGTTATCTTCACATGCATGGTAAGCATAGACCTCCATGGTATCGAATCCAGCCATGACTGAAGAATCTGGGAATGTTGCATTCGTGTAAGAGTTGTAACCGCCACTCCAACCTCCATTGTGCCACTGCTCCTCGAACATCGGCACAACGGTTACCCCCGGATCTGTTAAACGAATACGGGAGGAATACTCGCTGTTCCAGGTATGTGGTTCAAACGCCAGATGTTTCGGATTTGTGCAACAATTGCCGCCCTGACTCCAATCATGCAGGCTGCCCATCTCTCGGGATTGTTGGAACCTGTCGATTCCATAGTAGAATGCACCCCAGTTCTGGATTAGCCCTCCTATGCCGCCACTCAATGAATCAGCCTCCTGATCTATGAAATGAATGCGACTCATCCACTTCGCTTCCTCACTCGCTGTCAATTTATTCTGGACATCTGCTTTGCGATCAACTACATCACTGTGGTATGAGGAATCAAAGGAGCCGAAGAAGAGATGGACATTGTCTGGAAGCGCCCGAATTATTGTTGCTGGATTATACCCCCATGTTCCTGAGTTGCTGTTCCCATTGCTGTCTGTATATTTGAAGAGGAATAGATAGGTATCATTCCCTGTCCATTGATTGGCGAAATTCCAGTTTGTTCCTGACAAGGTGGGAAATGAAAATGAAGACACTATGTCCATCCTGCCACTGCCGTACGGGCCTTGATTCCAGGGGACTGGTAATTGATTGACAGTACAACCATCGGCATCAGGAGTCCACCTAGATGGTGTGTCTGGACATAGGTCGACATTGGAGAATACTCCATCTCCATCGAGGTCGGAACATCCCACTTGACTTACTGGATTCCCTTCAGGTGTTCCAGGACACTGGTCCTCATCATCCAGTATCCCGTCATTGTCGCTGTCTCGCTGGTTACCAGCACAGCCGTTCTCATCGACATCACTTCGATTCCTGTCGGTGAATGGGCAGAGGTCCAAGGGATCTCCAGTGATGTTGACATCATTGACTCCATCCTCATCATCATCTACATCCTCATCAGAATCACGGCAACCATCATCATCCCAGTCATTGACCGAGTCGCGCAGCCAATCGATTGCGCCTGTGGGGCAGGCATCTGAATCATCACTCAATCCATCAGCGTCGTCATCATAATCTTCATCGGCATCTCGACAACCGTCACCATCCCAATCTGAGGCGAATCCACTGGTCCATTTGGTCGCTCCCTTGGGGCAAGAATCGTCAATGTCGAGAATCCCATCATCGTCATCATCGTCGTCTTCATCAATATCTCTACAGCCATCCGAATCATGATCCACCTCTATACTGCTGTTCCAACCAGGCAAATGTGGACAGCGGTCGGTAGCATCACTGATGCCATCTCCATCATCATCCATATCCTCCCAGCCATCGTGGCATCCATCTCCATCGATATCGGTAAGATTTGAACTTGACCAGCCATCATCTTCACCCCAGCCATCTGGGCACGAATCAAAGTCATCTTCAATACCGTCTCCATCTATGTCGTTAGCATTTCCAGATAGCAACAACAAGAATGAGCGATTGGTGCTGACACTACTCCACAATCCACATGTAGCGTACACCACGCCTCCAGTGCTTTCCTCAAGGATTCCAATTTCTACATCGAATGAGCCAGAGACATCATCCACATCGGCATTGTTGTAGACATCTCCACTATCCAGCATGACGACAAGTGAACAGGTTTCCAACGAATCATGAGCGATACTACCTTGCAGGGTGAAAGGTTGTGTGGATTCGAGTTCAATCATTGTTTGAATCGTTATCATAGGGGCTGATTCAATTGGCGGTTCAACAATTACAGACACAGGAAGAAGATACAAGGAATGTTCCGTTGCAATTGTGACTCGAGGAATGAAGGTCCAATTACCTGGAGCTGAAAATTCGATGATGATCCTGAATGAACCATCTTCTTCCACCTTCAGCAGAGATCCATCTACTTCTGCATCCGCATGATTTCTCTTGACATCCAACAACTCCAACGTAGCATTCAGTCCATCCTGCCAACCATTTACCAATCCTGTGAACACTACAGGTTCGCCCCATTCTGCATTCACTTCCAAGAAATCGAGATCAGCACTGAGATTCAATACTGATTCATCCTCATTTTCATCTTCTATTGGAACCCTCAACTGAGGGTCCATGCCAATGCAACCAGCCAATGGCATCAGCAGCATCAACGATACTGAGAGGAGGGTGAACCTCAAGCGCATATCCACGCGAAGTGGAAGGAGAAGAAGAAACTCACGCTACCATAGGATGGGAATCGTCTGAAAACCGAATAGTATCCTCAATGCGGCCATCGTTGATGTGCGGCTCCTGTACAGAGCATTCATTCACTCCATGTGCAACTCTCAAGGGATGAACCCAAAACAGAGGACCATGTTTCTTTCTCTCAATACAGACAATCATCTCCCAATGAATGGAAAGCAGGGAGCCATAGTATGTTCCGGGCCAATATGGCTGAGGTGGTCGAAGAACGACGTCACCTCCCTCAATGCTCACCTTCTCTCTACCTCCCCATTCCATCATCCTGAGTGGACGAAGGAAAAGACCACCTGGGGCATCGAATTCCATCAGCGGTGTATCTTCTCCAAACCCACCCCCATCAGATAGACCTTGTTCCCAATAATGGGGCAATGGAGTAGAAAGTCCAGGAGGTGGTTGCGCATTTTCATCACGACCAAGATGCTTCATCACTGATTCTCTCACCGGAGGCAATGCGCCGACTTGCCACCAGACCTTGAGAGATAACCAATCCTCCGGAGTGGACTTGAATGTAACTCTACACTCCAATTCAGAATCTGCAACCACTGGACCAAGGAACAAGATATCTGGTTTTGGCGGTTCATTACTCAAAAACTCACGCTGCCTCCTCAAGTCCTTGACATTTGCAATCAATCTCAATAGATATGGAACCATCATCAGTGGGCCGATATAGACTACCAGAAAAGGGTAGTCAAGTAAACCAAAGCGTACTCCTCCAAACACGGCCTCTGGCAATATTCCTATTGCTACCAACATGGGTTCCAAGGTTTGGAATAGAAGGGCTAACAGAAGTAATGCGACAGCAAAGGACACCAACCATCTAGCATATCGGTGAATGGGATTAGGTCGGAGATACCATCCAGTTCGTTGACGCTCGATGGCCAGTGGAACTTCTCGAGTCTCCATCATCACCTTGCTTTCAACGTTGCATTCTACTTCTCCCTCATCTCCCTCTATGTGTATTCTCCTCTCAACATACCAAGCATCATCATTGCCAATCTTGAATGTTGGCAATTGTTTCTCAACAAGTTCTTGCGCATCCTCAAGAGTTTTCGTTTCACCAATGACCTGTTCACTTTCGAGTGGAGGTAAACGCTTTGGAATCATCAGAGATGATTCAAACGGAGGATAGCGAATCCTTGTATTACTCAATACACGATATCCTGACAATTCATCACCTCGATTTCAGCATCTCAATTCCAGCCTTGACAGCCAATCCTCTGAAATCCGGAACTTTTCGCAGTAAAGAAAGACCTAGTGGAACTGGTTTCTCAATATCTCCCTCTTCATTGATCAATTTGATGACTTCAGGACGCGAGAATATCTCGAAATGCGAATCCAATTCATCATCATTGCATGAAGTGACGAATAGATTTCGGAGGGCTCGAGACTTGTCCTGTCGTTTTCTCATACCTACTATTGGCTTGCACACTTTCTTCAGATTCTTTTCACTAAGACGATCACGGTTGACGGCATGGCTCAATTCCTCGATAATCAGGTCAACCTGTTCAAAACCGGGCCCAATTCCCCCACCAGTGGTAGGCTTGGCAAGACCTGCAGCATCTCCTAACAACAAGGCACGTTGTTTCCAAGGCCTCCTGACCAATCCGCATGGAAGCGGACCACAGAACCGTGCGTTCTCCCGGCAATCAGCAAATCTTTCTGCCCATTGCGAGTCCTTCATCAGATAATCGACCAGTTGTTCACAACTTCTACCATCAAGGTCCTCTGGCCTAGACCAGACCCCAATACGATGTGTTCGCCCATTTGGAATTGCCCATGCAAACAATCCTGGAGCAATGTCTTGGCCAGTATACATGTCAAGATAACCAGATTCGTCGATGTATCCACTGACCTCAATCTGAAATCCAATCATCATTTCTTTTGGCCTACCCATGCGCAATGTGCGCCGGACCCAACTATGAGCACCATCTGCACCCACCAATAATCGTGATTCGATCTTTACCAATTCTTTACCACGTTCCACGGTCAATCGAACTCCATGGTCATCAATATCTACGGCAACCGGTCTACTATCCAACCACAAAGTCGCACCAGCATGCATTCCTTGTCTAACAACAGCCTCATCGAATAATTTCCTGCATACAACATGAGTCCTGATAGATCCCTTTCTACCGATTTTCACTTCAATTCCAGAAGGGCTGTACATTCTTGCCCCGTAAACATCACTGAGGATGGTTCGTTCCAAACCCACTTTCTGCATCGCACCAGGATTCACAAGACCGGCACATTGGAATGGTTTACCAATCTCAAGATGTTCTTCAAGCAGCAATACATTGAGACCTCTTTCAGCCATCCTGCGAGCAGCATATCCACCAACAGGCCCCGCTCCTACCACGACCACATCCCATTGCGAAGGATTGCTGTCCACGGCCGAGGGGACACATTGTCGTTGAATATCCTTGTGCCATGCAAATGAAGGATGGTATCATTTGGATGCTTTCTTCTTGCGGCGGCGTTTTTCGAAGCGGAACTTCACTTGTTTTCTAGCATCTAGATACAATGTTGCCTTGAATGGCTTACCTTTTGCAGAAATGAATTCCTCCAATGGCCCAACCTCTCCCTTCTCGATAAGAGCTCTTCCTTCATCGCGATTCAACTCCCTTTGTTTGACGGTGCGTGGAACATCATACTCCTTCACACCATCACGTTGAACCTCGAAATGAGTCGGAGTCTCAATCACTGTGAATCCTTCACCATCATCTACCAGAGGAGTAGCATCAACACTGTACTCGGGCAAATCTTCAGGTGCAAACTCAAACGAGGCAACAATTCGAGTATTCCCGCCTCGAACCCGCTCTTCTAGAAACAGGCATGCGCTGAAAGGTCTCTTGCGTTTTGATATGAAATCATCAAAGATAGGAGTTCTACCCTCCTTGATCAGAATGACCAGTTCTCCTTCGGATAATTTTCGCCGCCCCATTGTTCTCCTTCCTTGAGCAAGGCTACAATCGGGATTGCTGCAACCATAATTCTCCTCATCAGCGAAAATCGTACCAACCTCACAGATTGAACAACCACAGATCTCCTCGGAATTCTTCTCATTCAATTCCTTGTCCGGTTTTTCCTGGAAATTCAACTCACCCTTCTCACCAAGATTGACTCCAGTGGAATATGTCTCTGAATCTGCCCTTCTGACAAATCCATGCAATTCGCTGATTGACCCATCATTCAGAATACGCTTCATCGTGGTGCGGTCGAAATATCGACCCATTGAACGCTTCCAATATACTACATCACAAGAATCGGAACTGCAGGCATAACGTTGGTCAAGTTCGATAATGGGCGATGAACATCTTTTGCATTCTCCCAACGGATCTGAATCTTCAAACAGACCCTCTTTAGTGAATGTAGTGAATCTTTCAACCAATTCCTCAACCTTGGAGACAACTTCCTTCATGTATTCGGATGCCTTCTCATCTCCATTCTCAACCAATCTCAACTGTGACTCCATCTCTCCTGTCAATTCAGGAGAAGTAATCCATTCAACCGGTATGTGTCTGAGGACATCAACCAACCTGATTCCATCAGGTGTTGCTCTAAGCGAGCCCCCTTTGAGACGCTGTACCAAACCTTTGGTAATCAATTTCTCAATCGTCTCTGCTCTAGTTGCTGGTGTACCAAGGCCCTTGTCCTTCATCGCTTCTTTGAGTTCATCATCTTCCACTTCGCGTCCAGCATTCTCCATTCGAGATAGCAAACCTGCTTCCTTTAGGCGTGGTTTAGGCTTGGTCACTCCTACATCAACCTGTATTGAATCCACATCGCTGATTGCCTTTGCTGCTACAACACCCCATCCATCAGGCATCTTGGCAGCCTTGCTGATGACCTTTCGCCACCCCTCAACCAACAACACATTTGCCTCAGCATGCAAAGCACCTTCTCCGAGCGAAGCCTTGCGCTTCTCATCCTCCCACTTCGCATTAGGATGGAATGATGCAATGAATCGACCCACTATCAACTCATACACTTGCATCGTTCTAGCGCCAATATCTGCAGGAGGCACCTTACCGGTTGGGATGATTGCGTGGTGGTCAGAAACTTTTGAATCATTGAGATTGCGGTCTACGTGATTCAAACCTCCATCGGTCAATCGCTTCGAATGCGCCGCCCATAGAGCTTGAGATTGCAATTTGTTGAGAATATCATCGACATCCCCTCTCATATCCTGAGGTAAGTGCTGTGAATCAGTGCGCGGGTAGGTCGTCAACTTATACCGCTCATACAATTGCTGTGCATGATCAAGTGTTTCTCTTGCAGACATATTCCACATCTGGTTTGCGACCTTCTGTAATGTGGTAAGGTCGAAATTCAAAGGCGACCTCTCAGTTCGTTCCTTCTTGGTCATCACTACCTCTATCTTACCAGACTTCAATTCTGCTTGCAATGTATCCAATTCGTTTTGCTCAACAATATGAGATTGTGGATTTTCTCCCTTGGAGGTCCTCCTCCACTTTGCTTTCCATGCAGCTTCATCCTGCGACAAGTCAGCCTCCAATTCCCAATATGGAGACGGGATGTGTGATAGAACCTCCAACTCTTTATCTACCAACATCGCTAATGTTGGGGTCTGTACCCTTCCAATACTGATCGAGCCTTTCTGCCCTCGGCTTCGCAAGCGCAAAGTTGCAGCCCGCGAGCCATTCATTCCAATCAACCAATCGGCTTCTGCTCTACTGCGTGCTGCATCTGCCAATGTATCGTATTGTGAAGAGGATTGCCTATCATCCCAAGCCTTCTGGATAGATGAATCGGTCATTGAACGCCTCCACATTCGGGATACGGAAGATGTGCTGTTTGAATA
>CAXRJY010000200.1:0-5638 GCA_964230915.1 Candidatus Poseidoniaceae archaeon
ATGGTTGCTCTTCCAGACTCGAAGGAGAAGCATTGACTATTGATGGCGATCTATTGTATTGGGACTACAATGCAGGAACCTGTACCTTTGGTCCATGTTTGAAATGGGAATCTTCTCTACAACCTGGGGAAACCAAGGTTCTACGAATAGAGTATGATATCTGGGGGCGTTCATTCACTTGGTGGGCAACCGGGGAAATTCCCGGTAAGGTGACCGGCAAGTCGTTCGCAATATCAGAAAGTACCAGCGGAACTTTTGATGACATAATCGACCGTGGTTTCGGGGTTTGGCATACTTCTTTTGGAGATCATGCGCAATGGAATGCACGTAGCGGAATTGCAGCTCAAAAATATGGCACCTGGGCAATAGATGGAACTGAGCCACTTCAGATCAAGACTACTGCGAATTCCATTCTTTCCAGTATTCCGGCCAATAAGCAGGACAATGTGTTTGCCTTTGGTAAGGCTACTTTTGATTGGCTGAGAGAGAATGTTCCATATGACTCAAATGCACCAGTCGATGGTTCTCGCAGTGGAGCACTCTGTATTGAAGAGAGATTGGGGGACTGCGACGAACAGTCTAATGCATTCATGAGTATCTTGAGAGTCAAGAAGGTACCAACATGGTATGAATTCGGAGCACTGACTGGAGTGACATACGAAATGTGGGAATCCCACGCATGGGCTAATATCATGATTCCATACAGCGATGATTGGTGTGAAGATAAACAAGTCACAATGGAGACTTGTTTCGTCCTCGCTAGTGTTGATGTAGTCAATTCCAAGTGGCTGTTACATACTCCTACGGCATTTACCAATTACATAGAAATTGCAAGCCCACAGGGTTCCAATGTCAATGAATATTATCTATCTCTCTCCGGCCAGTGGACCCCCGGGGCTCTGGCGAGGAATGTTTACTGGCAAACCATATCCGGTCCGGTCATGGCGAGCGGTACATTCACGGTGGGATGAGAGTGGGCCCGTACTGACGGGGTGAGATTTTGCGTATAGTTATTGCAGGAGCAGGCCGTACTGGCCTTGAACTGGCTAAGTCATTGGTAAGCGAGGATAAGCCTGTCGCGTTGATAGATAATGACTCCAGTGCTATCAAGATGGCTCAAGGTGTTGATGCTTTGATCGTACATGGGGATGCAACTCAAAGAGAAGTTCTCAGCGAAGCAGGAATCAGTGAGGCACGAGTTTTCATTGCAGTCACTGATTCCGATGAGAAGAATATTCTCGCTTGCGCATTAGCCAGTCATGCTCATCGAATCCAATCTGACAAAGATGCTCCTCGACTGATGACTATCTGTCGAGTAAGAGAGCCCAATTATCTGAAGGAAAGCCGCGATGGTCATTTGAAGAAATGGGCAGGTGTAGATAGAGTGATACATCCTATAGATGGTTCAGTGAGGCGCCTGAAGACAGGATTGCGAATGACTTGTTTTGATGAAGTAATACCGTTCGGCGATGGAGCATTCATCCTTGAGATGGAAGCTACCAAGGAAGCCCAAGATTTGACCTTCACGTCTTTAGAAGAAGTTTCTGAACGCGTCAGTGACATGCCTATCATTGTTGGAATGCGAAGGGAAGGAGAATCATCCTATATCCCTACTAAACACACTCAATTGCTACCTAAGGACAAGGTGGCAGTAGCAGCTATTGGAGAAGAATCATTCACTAGAATAGTCAGGTTGTTCGGGCATGATGAGATTGAATTCACCAATAGTCCGAGAGTTGCTATTTTTGGTGCCGGACAGGTTTCCAATAGAGTGGCTGACTCATTTCTTGCAGATGGTTGTAGGGTTACCGTCATCGAGTCAAATCTGACCAAGGCGAATGAATTGTCAGGCACTTCTCTGGGTGCTGATTCCAATCTTGATATCATCAATGGAGACCACAATGATCCTGAATTACTGAGAGAGATTGAGCTTGCAAGTCACGATGTTGCTATTGGTGCACTTGATAACGACCAGGAAAGTATTGCTGCGGTCTTGTTGGCCAGTGAACTTGGAGTTCCTAGAACTGGATTGATTCTTTCAGCCTCTGATATGGTCAGTGTGGTCAAGAAGATGGGAATAACATTCGCTGTTGACATGAACAGGGTTGCTGTAGATATGGTGTTGGCAGCAATGCACGATAGATTGACTGGGCCGTATGGAGTATTGTCCACCATGTCAGATATCGTTGGAACTTGTTTCCGTGTAAGAGCAGGGTCTGAATTCGTCAACAAGGAGATAGATGATCTGCCATTGCCAATGAGTACTGTCGTTGCATTCTTGCAACGTCCTTCTGATGATGGAAAGATGCTGACCTTGAGGCCATCTGGCGACAAGATCATTCAACCAGGAGACCGTATCGTAGTCTTTTCACATGCCGATAATGTTGATGAAATAGAGCGCAAACTTGGGAGTTGATACGATGCGTCGAGACGTGGTCGCACTCATAGTAGGGTGGACATTGATTGCACTTTGCATACCATTGACCCTTGCATTGCTGGTTACTATATTCCTCGATGATTGGAGCCTCGCAATTCGAGCCTTTCTTCCCTCACTTGTTATTTCAGGACTGGCGGGTTTCTTGCTGATCAGAGGTTGGGTACGTAGTGATACAGAAGAGAGATTGAGAGATCGTGAGGCTTTTGCTGCAGTAGCCATGTGCTGGCCAGCAGTAGTTGCTATCGGGGCTTTACCGTTCTGGTTATCGGGGGTGTTCATTGGTCCGTTCACTGATGATGCACAATTTGTCGATATTCTCAGAGGTGGAGTGAACAGTTGGTTTGAATCGATGTCTGGATTCACTACCACAGGTGCTACGGTCATTGGTGAGACCATGAGTCCCGCTTGCAAGTATACAGTCGTTGATGATTGTATCAATTCGCAGCCAAAGGGCCTGTTGTTGTGGAGAAGTCTAACCCAGTGGTTGGGTGGAATGGGAATCATCATGTTGGGAATGTTGCTACTGGCCAGAGTGTTGGGTGGAGGAATGAGCCTTGCTAGAGCAGAGTTGACAGGACCGTCACTATCCCGATTGAGGCCAAGATTACAAGAAACTGCATTGTTGCTTTGGGGGATATACATTGGATTGACATTACTGGAATCATCTCTACTCTGGATTGTTGCTGACATGAGTTTGTACGATGCGATAAATCATGGTTTGACAACAATGCCTTCTGGAGGTTTCTCAACGCGTGATGCCAGTATTGCATTCTATGATTCAGTGACCGTAGAAACAATCATTGTTATTTTCATGTTCATCGCTGGAGTCAATTTCACTTTGCTGGCACTTATGATGGATGGCGAATGGAGAGTAGCCATCAAAGATGAAGAGGCACGATATTATGTGGCAATTCTATTGTTTTGCGTTCTTTTCACCACCGGAATTCTGAGTTACTTTGGATTGGAACTGGGGCAAGCCTTCAGAGAAGCAATTTTCACGATTGTGTCTATAGGCACGTCAACTGGGTATGTGAACAATGATTACACTGGAGCTCCATGGCCTACCGTTTCTTTGATGATTCTACTCTTCTTGATGGTGATGGGTGCTTCTGCTGGTTCAACCAGTGGAGGACTGAAGGTACTGAGATTCAATCTTGCAATAAAGGTTGCATGGAGGGAATTGACAAGAATCGCCAATCCTAGACAAGTCAAGGTGATTAGAATGAACAAAGATCCTATCGAAGAGGATTTCATCTCACTGATCGTTGGAATGTTGATGCTGTGGATGGGTCTATTCATCCTTTCCTCAATCATTATGGCAATGCTATTGCCTGGCAGAGATTTTGAAACAATCATTTCAGTCGTGGCATCATCATTAGGAAACACAGGACCTGCATTGGGGACCTATGGTGCAACTGATACTTGGGCATCCATGAGTACTCCTGCACTTCTATGGTCAACAATCCTGATGTGGTTAGGTCGTCTTGAACTACTGACTGCCTTGATACTTCTACATCCAAGAACATGGAGATTTGAAGGTAAGTCAGAGGAGAAACTGACTCGTAGAGCCATGAAGGCATTCAAGGAATTATTTGGTAAGGAAGAGTGATTCAGAACAACGTTGTCTGTGCTGGATCTGGATTCTTATCCTCGTCCTTGTCCTGCTCTGGGAGTACCTCTTCTATGAATACTGGAGAACCTTTGCGTTCTTCAAGTTGAGATTCGTATCGTGAAACCAGTTTCTTGGTAGAGTTTCTACTTGCTGGCAGACCGCACAATAATGCATGTTCTTCACCTGTCAGGTCCAATGCCATGCTGATGGTGAAATCCTCGACTCCTATACTGGACTTCCCATCTGCATACATCGCAGATAGGATTGGCATCAATTCACGTTGTACAGAATTCATTGAAGTATCACTGGTTTCAGAGATTTTCTTGAGAATACTGTTTCTTCTCCATATCTCGTTGTTTCTTCGTAGGAAATCGGGATAAGTAGAACGCACCTTGTCTGGAGCCTTGATTCGAGTGCACACTGCTGATAGCAATCCTAGTTGCCCACCCCAGTACCAACTTCGATATGCGCGATTGTAGAAGCGCACGGGTAGTGCAAGGTCTGCTGCTGCTAATGACCTAGCTCCACGCTTGACCTCTATAGGGTTCTTGAATATCGATGAATTGTTCCAAGAGACCCATTTAACAAGGTCATCAGGTGAAGTATCGAGATGCGGCCCGAGACTCTTTGCTGCAACTGCATCTGGACATTTGTACAAACGGTCAAGTCCAGGAAAACTGTCGAGATGTTGATCACGGTTTGCGTTGTTCATGTATGATCTTACTGCGGAAACATGGATGTGATTTTCACTTCCAATGGATATGGCTTGGATATCTCTGACCAAAGCGCGGATATCTCCAGGGTTTTCTGATACCAGAATATCCAGTCCTTCAGGATCGATTGTCAAGATCTCAGCCTGTAGTATTCGCCGAGCAATACTTCGAAGGTCTTCAGGCTTGGCTCTCTCAAAGCGAATAGTCTCTACTACTCGGCTGAAGCGGCTACGAGTTTCTGACCATCCTGAACCTCTTCCCCAGAGTCCCATCTCGTCGTTGCATGCCAATATGACAGGATTTCTAGTTTGGTCAAGGAGCCGTAACAATTCTGCCTTCCCGCCTCGGTCCCCCGCTCCTGTAATTTCAGAGTTAGGTGTCTCATCTCTTTGCATCATCTGGTTGATCTTTTCTTCTCCCATCTTTGCCAACCCTCCTTGGATGTGGTCGACTTCGTCGATCAGGACCAGTGTTTTCTTGTCCTGTCCGATATTGAACAATGAACGATGTGTTGCACCTTGAGTCGCTGCCCTACGAATTGCTGCGGCATTTCTTGCATCACTTGCATTCAGTTCGATGATATCCCACCCGCGGTCCAATGCTATAGCCCTAGCAATAGTGGTCTTGCCGACTCCTGGTGGCCCAATCAACAAGAGTCCACGTTTACCTGGGCGACCATGTTCCCATTTCTTCAACCAGTTGTCGATATTTCGTCTTGCCTTGACATTACCAACCAGATGAGACTCGGTGGCAGGCCTGTATCTTTCGGCCCAGTCTGTAGGCTGCGCCGTTGGCATGTAGAAGCAACTGAGTCGACACTCTTTGAAGTTTGATGTTCTCAGGAGAACCTTGCTGATATTCCACCATTGTGAATCC
>CAXRJY010000201.1:0-13694 GCA_964230915.1 Candidatus Poseidoniaceae archaeon
CAAAGCCTCTCAATAAATGGAAACTACTGATACATCTGGGGCATCTGTTGTTGAACCACAACCGTCTGCTGGTCTTTCTTGCCTCTGGTGAACAATGCTAGAAGACCAACAAATACCAAACAACAAGTATTGGAGAAGAACTGAACCATTCCATTACTTTCCCACAAACCCAGACTTTCCTGTTCCTCATCCGTAAATTCCTCGGTATCTTCCATCATGGAATTGTACATCGTGTACTCCACATACCCAACAATGAAGAAGAAGGCAACTGCTCCACCAAGAGCAATGAAAAATGCCTTCCTTCTACCCTCATTGGCGGTGAACATCTTAGCACTGAAGAATATCAAAGCGACTCCAATAGCGACTCCAATCCCATGTAGCACCTTCCATGTCATCATAGTGCTGTTCATTCCATCAATCCAATTCCCACAAGCAGTAGTACCTTTGTCACATTCATCAAACTCTTCTGTAAATTCTTCCAGAAGTAATTGAACATCTGAGATCAACAATATCAACCAAACAGAGATTCCAATTATTACAACGCCTTGGAGAATCCCAAGAACTCCAATGAATTTGTCACTCTTCTTACCGCCTGTCTCTTGAGTGGGTATGGTAGACTCGGGAAATTGTTGTACTGCTCCCTGCGAAACGATGGCTGGTTGTTGCACCATGGCTGGTTGAACTGCCGGCGCAGTTTCTGCGGGAACCCATTCAGTTCCGTTCCACATCCATTTGCCATCTTCGCTGAGTTGCATAAATCTTCGAAATGGAGTTTGAGTATCAGGATTTCGCCGTCAAATTGCTACATATTCTCCAAAAATATTGATCCATTGTTCTCGAATTGGGGGCCATTCTTTCGAATCAACAGTATCATGAAGATGCATACCCGTCATCCATTCTGCCAGACTTTTCTCTACAGAATCTCCTCTCTCAACATGGATTGGCAAACCCATCTTCTGTATCTCATCGATGAAACCTCTTTCTGCCTTGGAAATCAATAGAGTTGGAACTCCTTGAATCGCTGCTTCACTGGCTAGAGTGACGCTCTGAGTAATGACTCCATCAAAGCAACAAAGAGAAGAAGGAAGCCGCCAAGATGCTTTGAATTCTCCTTCATCGACACTACTGACTTGTAGGCCGGAGAGAATCGAATCGGGAAAATCAATAATTTCATCATCATCATGAATACCACCTCCTTTCAACCTCCGTACCATCACTCGGGGCGGTTCAGATACTTGCTGCGGCCTGATTCCTGGATGTAGGTGAATATGGGGGTGTAGACCATCATATCGATGGACTTCGCCTTTGAAATTGGAAAGAAAACCTCCATCAATCTCACTCTTCCAATGTTGAGGAAGAAGAATATGCGTCGCATTCTTGAGTGCAATATCATGAGCGGTATGGTTTACCTCGGTATCACTGATGTACCAACGCTGTTGAATCCCTGCTTTCTTGGCTGCCCACAACTCGATTGCTGCACCGATGACCACAACTCGTTCAATCCCACTGCCCTTGAGTTGTTTTCTGACCGCCAGCAATCTACCGCCTGCCTTCAGAGTCCGGCCTGTGCCCACAGGCCTTTGCACCCAGATTGTTTGTCTTCGTGGCAATATTCCTTCTGATGATTCGAACAAGGAACGGACCTCTGAACGTTCTGTCAACACTAGAATATCGGACGTTGAGCCACCACGAATGAATCCTGCAAGAATCTGCAGATGTGCAGGGTGGTCCAATACCCAACAGGTCGCAACCGCCATGACCCCTCCAATCGGTCTCACATTGTCAAGAGAACGGCAATGTACTCCCTCCCTACTCGCCATACATGGCGAAAGAGCGTATCGAAGTGGAAGGTGGCAAAACCTACGGTCCATATTCACCAGGAGTCAAAGCGAACGGAATCATTTGGTTGGCTGGTCAGATAGCACCAGAAGCAGGTGATGGAATACAAGAACAGACCAAAGGTTGTCTCGACAAGATTGACTCCCTGTTAGCTGCAGCGGGTGTCTCAAAGCACGAAATCTGTTTCTCACAAGTCCTACTGAATGATATTGCTGATTTTGCAGCATTGAATGAGGTCTATTCTGAATGGATAAGCGATTCTGAAATTCCTCCTGCACGAGCCACTTTTGGTGCATCACTCCCAGCGGGAGCGAAAGTTGAGATTGTCGTACAGGCAATCGATGAGAAATGTTGTTGAGTGTGAAATTTGATGCCAGGTTCTCCTTATCTGGACAAGCCACCAAAAGGGTTACTCACTTGGCCACGATTGATCATGATCGCTCTCCCAACTTTCACTGCAATAACCGCCGTGGCCATCTGGCAAGGATTACTTCTACAATGGCTTGGGACTTTCACAGTAACAGTATTCATTGCTGCTTACATTAGGAGATGAACAGAGACATTGAAACCAAATCGTCGGTCGGGGATATTGATGGAGTGGCCATTACATTGCTTCAAAGCCTACGATATTCGTGGTTTGTCGGGTAGTGAACTTGACGAAGTTTTCGCAGAACGATTGGGCCGTGCTTTGGCGACACATCTTGAATTAGAAGCATTTGCAGTTGCCCGAGACATTCGTGAATCTTCGCCGGGACTCGCCAAGGCTCTGATGAAAGGATTGAGTGAATCTGGAGTCAAAGTCTTCGACCTTGGAATATTGCCAACTGGTGGCTTGTATCATTCTGTATGGAACCTACCTGTCGATGGTGGCTGTATGGTCACTGCAAGTCATCTTCCTATGCCAACCCACAATGGATTCAAGATCTGCAATGGTCGATTGCCATTGGCTGGAGAAGGAATCCAGGAATTGAAACAAGTATTTCTGTCAGGTAATTTTCGAAAAGGGGAAGGAAGTGTTGAGCATACTCCTCATGACGATGCATGGATTCAGGATATTCTTGAATCCGCAGGAAAGCCAAGTCGTCCAGTGAATGTCGTTGTCGATTGCGGAAATGCTGTCACAGGACCGTTCATGGAAAGATTGCTCATCGAACTCGGGCTCGATGCCACCACTCTGTACACGGATTGGGAACCAAGCGAGCCAAACCATCCAGCAGACCCAACCAGACCCAAGAACATGGTCGACCTCGCAGCAAAAGTGATTGAAGTAGGAGCTGAACTTGGAATAGGAATCGATGGAGACGGAGACCGTATTGGAGTAGTGGATGAAAAAGGACGGTTCATACATCCAGACCGCTTGATTCCACCGTTTGCAAATGAGATTCTAGCAGACAGACTTGATGGTGATGAAGAGGCTAGGTCGGTGGTATACGATGTCAAATGCTCGATGGCAGTAGAACAAGCCATCCTCAAAGCGGGTGGAGTTCCGGTGATGGCTAGAACTGGACATTCTTTCATGAAAGCTCATCTTGCACGACATCCGAAAACAATGATGGCTGCGGAAATGAGCGGGCACATCTTCCTTGCTGACAAAGGATGGTATGGGTTTGATGATTCTCTGTACAATAGTGCTAGATTGCTGAATCTAGTGGCAACATTGGATGGTGAATCATTTGGAGAGATGTTGGACAGATTGGTACCGAGTCTGCCAACCACTGGAGAAGTCAAGGTTCCATGTCCTGAGTCCGACAAGGATGGAGTGGTGAATGCTGTTACTAGATCTCTTATCGATGCTGGACTCGAATGCTCTACAGTCGATGGTGTGCGAACGCGGTTCGAAGATGAGAATGGGAAATACATCGGTTGGTATCTATGTCGTCGTTCCAATACCGAAGAGGTATTGGTCATGAGAACTGAAGCCGTCAATGAATCGTCCTTGAATGACGTGATGGAGCAAGTAAAGAATCTGGCTGGGCCCCACATCGACCTCAGCAAGTTGTTTGAAGCCTTGTGAATAGTTTTGATTCAGGCTTCAGATGGAGGCGCTGGTTCAAATTCAACTACGAAATATGTGATGGTCCAAGTGATGTCAACATCCTCATCATTATCTTGGAACAATGGATTCACCCCTGATGCAACATCCATGTTCACTATTGCCTTCCATTCTCCTCTGGACTCATCTCCATCATCCCACTCGGTTCTGATCTCGTCCATGCTTTTCCCTTCAACGATGTAATCTGAACCCGAATAATTTGAGACAATCTCCCAGAAGAACACGACACCGCCGCCACCTTGACCTCCACAATTGGATTCACCACTCTGCTCTTCTTGGATTCCGCTGACTCCAGAAGTATCAGAATCGACCATGATGCTGTCTCTAGCATTACCTTGACCTGGCCCATCATCGTTGTCGTTACAGGAGAAAGTCGCTTCAACAGAAGCGATTTCAACACTAGTGTCAAGATTGCCCATGAAGAATGATTCATGCTGAGAGTTATCTCCCATATTCACGGACTCGGAAATCTGTTCCTGAGTCTCATTGAAACTGACGATCCAATTGCCCGGAGTGGATGAGGCTCCTTTACCAGCAGAACCATCATCATCAGCCATGATGGCGAAATAACTTGGGAAAGCAATAGCAAAGACAACGATACAAACCAAATTGGTCATGAAGACCGGATTTGAGGTGTATTCCTCGAAGCCCATGAAGCGGGGAGAAGGCTCGGACATCAAAGCCTTACGGCTGATTGTTCTCTACTCTTCTTCAAAAAATGAGGTTTGAGTATGGAATTCATTTGGTGGCCAAGACCCGAGATCCTCTTCTGATTGAGGCCATTCACCCTTACCTGTTGGCACTCCAAGAGTCGTGAATGTACGCTTTGCACGACGATAAGTAGGCAATAGATAGCCAAGGCGGCTTCTTTCAGAGAATGTCCACTTGAAAGGAGAACGAGGCAAACGAGCAGTCCAATGTCTAACTAGATAATGGAAATCTTGAGGGGCGACCTGTCTAGGTACTCTCCATTCTACTTTGTGAATCGCTCCAGAACTTCCTTCAACATGCGACCAGGTCGTCATATGCAACCCTTGCATGGGACCACTCTTGAGGACAAGGCCAAGAGTTCTGGCAGCACTTGTCAAAGGCATGATTATTGCGAACCTATCTACAAGACGGCTACCTTCAAGCCTCTCCATCTCCCAGCCAGCCTCTTGTGCAAGTTCCCGCAACGCTCTGATTTGAGCACCAGGGTTCACGCAGGTCGATATCTCAAGAACGCCGCGCTGCTTGTTCTTTGCCACAAACAGAGCAGGCATCGCCTACACATAAGACTTCAACTGGCGTAGCCAGTTGAAACAAGTCCGTAGACTGACAATAACGTGGCCACCTGAGTATGACTGAGACTGCTGGCATAGCCAGCGAAAAGCCGTGCTTTTTCCGCATTGATCAACCGAACAACGAGCCGAGTCCATCGAACCCACCAGCTTCTTCCTCTTCCTCTTCCTCTGCAGGAGCCTCCTCAGCGGGGGCATCCGAAGCAGCGGCAGCGGGAGCGGCGGCAGCCGGAGAAGCGACAGCAGTGGTCATCGCATCAGCGATGTCAACGCCGTCGAGAGAAGCGACAAGGGCCTTTACTCGACCAGCGTCAGCTTCAACACCTGCAGCCTTCAAAACGGCTTTCACAGATTTCTCTTCAATGTCTTTCTCAGCAGTGTGCAGCAACATAGCAGCGTATACGTACTCCATTCATTTCACCTCATTTTTTGTCTTTGTTTTTTCAGCCGAATAGGCTGCCAAGTCCACCGAACTCAGCTTCCTCCTCTTCCTCCTCTTCCTCAGCCGCCTCGGCAGGGGCTTCCTCGGTAGTCTCTGAAACAGCAGGGGCATTAGCCGCTGCTTCAGCTGCTGCTCCAAGCATGGAACGCAGCTCATCATCCAGAGCTTCGGAGTCGAGTTTGCCTGCAACACCGATCGCACCGGTGTGTGCACGTGAAATCAGCAAAGGTAGAGTCTTGCTGTTTGTGATTCCTGCTTCAATAGCGACGCTTAGAGCTTCGCTACTTGCCTTACTTAGCAGGGTTGGAATCGTCTGTGTCGTGAACCATCTGATATTGCAAGCCAGATTGAAAGCACCAGCGATAGTGCCGATGACATCCTTCTCAAACTGCTCGGTATCAATATCGAGAACCTTGGGGCTGAATACTGTTCCATCCTCAAGGGTCCCGCAGAGTTTGAGACCTGTGACAATCGGATTCACGCCAATCTTGGATAACAACATTCCAAGGTCTCCCTCGAAAACTTCTCCTTCCTTGAGAACAGTGACTGTTTTCTGAATGTGAACGCTTCCACCCATTATCTTTGCAGGGATATTGACTGAATTCAATTCACCAACAACTGGTCCTGGTGCCATACCAGTATCCTGTTTCTCGACAATGATATCTTCTGGTGCGACATCGCCAGGTTTTGCTGCTCTTCCAGCCTCAGTCTTCTTCAGTTCACTGAATAGTTCGAAACTGTTCATTTCCTTGGTCATGACAAGAGCCGGCTGAACCGCTCCAGAAAATAGAGCCTCGAGGTCATTCTCATCAAGCCCAACTTCATTCCAAGCACGGCGCATCAAACGCTTCTTCGCTACCTGAATACCCATACCTGCACGGAGATTCGCTCTCATCCCCAACATTGCACCGGCAGGAACACCATGGATATCGATGACTGCAATTGTACCACCGCCTTCAAGCAACGACTTGAGTTCAGCAACTGTATCCTTCTTCCAAGGGGAGACCTTTGGTATCAGAAGATCACCTCCACCTTGTGCGATGGACCCATTGTGGTCTTGACGTACAATGAACGAATGTTACCTGCACCGCGCTCCAACTTATTTGTGACACGAGTCCAGACCGTCATGGCATTCTCAATCAATTCATCCGTGGACAATGAAAGAGTACCAATCGCTGCGTGGAATGTAGCTCTATCCCTACTTCGAACAACTACTGTACTGGCCAAACCCTTTGCAATCATTCCTGGGTCGACATTAGGTGGTACTGGACGAGGCATTTTTCCTCTTGGACCAAGAACAACACCGAGATATCTTCCAATGAGTCCCATGTGAGGAACTTCTGATAAGAAGTAGTCGTACTTCTTTGCCATTTTCTTGGCCTTCATCTTGTCTCCACCCAATTCCTCAATCTGAGTAGGGTCGATGACGGTGATTCCTGCTTCCTTCGCTTTCAGTGCAGCATCCGCAGAAGCAAACATGGCGATTCTGGTCTCTTTACCTCGACCGGATGGAAGGCGAACCTCTTCTTGAATACGATTGGCAGGATTCTTCAGGTCAACATCACGTATCGTGAATGCCATGTCAATGGTCTCAATGAATGATCTCTTCGGAGCAGCCTCGACGGCGGCTTGGATGGCTTGGCTGATTTTTTCTTGCATGATGTATCACCTCTGCGGTCTGCGAGGCGGCAAAACCACCTCTCCCGCAATTCGTGACGGCTTCAGAAGCGTTCGTCCCAATCTCCTCTGGAGATTACCTCCAATGCCTCCTTTGGCCATAGTCCGTCAATCTTGACACGCATCGAGACACAGGTCCCAATGACCTCTCTGGTCTGAGCCTTCAGGTCAGCACCGGTCAAGTGTCCATCTCCAGCCTTCTGTTTAGCGACCTCAATCGCCTTCTCCAACGGAAGATCCTCGGTGGCTGCTTCCATGCTACCATTACACTTCTGAACACCAAGAGCCTTGATGATCAACTTTGAAGTCCATGGTTGTGGCATTTGTTTCGCCTCCTTTGCCAACGGATGTGGCATTCGGCCGACCAGCATTCCCTATTTAATCGCGCCGCGAAGTACCGATGGCGACTCATTCCACTCTTTCGATGACTCGAACGTGGTCTCCACGCATATTGAGAGTCATTGGAATATCTGCCTCAAACAGTTCCATAGACACTTCTTCCTTGGATTCTGCGACACTAACAACACGAGCCTTCTCGCCCTTGAATGCACCACTGATGATCTCGACGATACAACCAACCTCGATTCCACTGGTGACCGCCTTTGGCTCCAGATATGGAAGAATATCCTTGAGTGGAGCTTCTGCTGAATCACTTCCTCCTAGAACCGCCTTGGCGTTCTTGATTGGAGTAGAGAGCATGACACCTCGTGTCTTTCTATCCCTGCCGCCAGTTCGGCCAATAAGTCGTTCAACGTGATGGCGAGCACTCGACTCAACCATGACGTATCCACGCATTGCAGGTGGATGTAGAACCGCAAAAATCTCATTCTGGATCATTGCAAGGCTACCTGAACCACTCAAACGAGCCATCATTTCCTTTGCAACTCGTTGCTCAGCACCAATTCCAGTCTTCACCACATAGAGATAGGAGGAAACGTCACCATACATGTCTCGAAGTAACCAATCAACATGCCCACCTTCACGATTCTCAGTGTAGCATAGGCTTCGCAAAGCTCCCTTCTCAAGGTTGAGATTAACGATATGACCGGGGTCTATCCATTCTGCCTCGACATACAACCCACCTGGAGTCGTTTGATCACTGTCTGAAAGAACCAGCCACGGAGTTACAACAAGAAGCCTGTTTCCAATAGTCACGCCTCTATCAGGAGCGTACCTGACTGCAGTCAGATGTTCCGCTTCTATACCGGTGCATTCGACAACTCGTCCGATGACTTCAGCCTCATCTACACCGATACCGAAGATCCCATCCCACATTTCTGGGAATTCAGGATCATCGTCAGACCTTCTCAAAAGCAAGAGTTTCTCTCCATGTCTTACATATGCAACGAATGAATCAGTCATTTGACCACCTCAGAATCCTATACCCAACCACGTAAAGAAGCCAGGAATCATATTGTCCATCACAACAAGGATGATGAAACCGATGAAACCGAGAATGAAAAGTCCAATTCCACAGATGATACTGGTCTGCTTGAACTCCTGTCTTGTCGGCTTACGAGCCATCCTCAGAATACGTGCCCAGGAGCCTCTTCCAAGGCGACGGAAACTCGCCTCGATACGGTCCTGAGCAGCCTGAACTTTATCCTCGAACGTACGCTGCTCTCCAGCATCTGCATCCTTGTTTTCCGACATGGTACAACCTCGGGCTTGCCTTGCGACCTACCCCTCCCATTTAACCGCGACGGAAAGCACCTCGGTCCCGACTCTTGGACCTATTGACAGAATGTGGGATGAGACATCGGCGAATCGTCGGGTTCATGAGACCTGCCTACCAGCGGTTTGTGAAGCGGATGTCTGATATTGACCCATACAGCACTCTTGGAGTATCCAATGATGCTAGTGATGCAGAGATAAAACGCGCTTGGCGTAAA
This sequence comes from Candidatus Poseidoniaceae archaeon, assembly GCA_964230915.1. Lineage (GTDB taxonomy): Archaea > Thermoplasmatota > Poseidoniia > Poseidoniales > Poseidoniaceae > UBA226. The sequence continues at coordinate 9,184 of CAXRJY010000201.1, forward strand.
TTGGCAAGGCAATATCATCCAGACCGTAATCCCGGTGATTCAGCAGCAGAAGACCGCTTCAAGCGAATCCAAGAGGCTGGAGACCTGATAGGTACTCCCGAGGCTCGGAAGAAATACGACGAAGAAAGTCAGATGCGAAACATGTTCGGAGGAGGAGGACCTGGGGGGGTCCGTTTCGACTTCGGAGGTGGAGGAAATCCATTCGGAGGAGGAGGCATGGGTGGCCTCGAAGACATGCTCGGAGCCATGTTCGGAGGAGCAGGTGGTGCTGGAATGCCGCGTCAAGCCCCTCAACAGCAGAGCCCTCCAAAGAAGGGTAAGGACCTCGACATCCACCTTGACGTGAGTATGCAAGAAGCGAGGGAAGGTGGAAAACGAATGATCTCATTCACCCGTCTAATCCGAGGACATGTCGGCAATATGCAGAAGGAGAACAAGAAGGTCAATGTCAGCATCCCGAAGCAAGCGAAGCATGGACAAAGTATTCGCCTCAAGGGAATGGGACACGAGCATCCAGAAGGCGGTGAAGCAGGAGATGCTCACCTGAAGATTCGAGTCGATCCTGGAGAGAATCGTAGATGGGAGAATGGCTCATTGATACAAGAAGTCGCAGTCCCATACAGCACTCTGAAATTGGGAGGCAAGGTGAAGATAACAACTCCTTCCGGCAAGACTGGAAACTTGACCATCCAACCAAATTCAAGAATTGGAGACCGCCGACGAATGGCAAAGATGGGCTTTGATGGTGAAAACCTCGACCTCGAATTGATTTTGCTTGAGAATGAAGAATTGACTGATGAACAAAAGAATATTCTCGATTCGTTACGCGACAGCGGTCTTTGAACAAATCACATACATCTATTGATAAATGGATTATTACAGCAACGACCGTGTCAAGACCTGAGGATGGACGTGCTAACTTCGTAGCATTGTCACGTTGGCTGGTTCCTAGGCGCAGAAAAGTGCACGTAGTCATATTCTTGTTGACTTTACTGATGATTCCTGGAGCATTGACTGCATTGGAACCAATAGACATGGAATCCTACGAATTGGATTCGCCAGAGATTCTTGCTCAGCAAGTCATCGATGATGAATTCACAGCCACTGAACATATCATGGGTTTCGCACTGGCTGTCAGAGAACCAACATTGGTGGAGGATGATTTCACTCCTGTTCCATTGATGGCAAGTGGTTCACCTGATGTCACAAAAAATCCGCCTGTTTCTGAAATGGCTGAATATCAAGGAAGCTCAATGGGAATCGAGGAGCCTGCGGGTGGAATCCTCAACCTGACAGTACTCAGGGAGATTGACTTCAAGGCCGAGACCGCCCGCACTCATACCCTTGGCTCTTATCTGAAACCTCTGATTGATGATGTGACCGGAGGGCACACCGATGGCGTGTTGACCATCGTTGATATCTTTCGTAACTTCATGTCAAATGACTCCATTCTGACTCGTGATGGCATTTCTCCATGGGGAGGGGTAATCCCCGCAGCAACTAACTGGTCTGATTGTGGAGAATATCAATGCCTTTCTTTCGATGATGAAAATCTAACGCAGGCGCATATCGATCTCGCTGCTGCTAGAATGGCAGCCAATTCAGATGGTGCTTTCCTGAGATGGATGTCATTGGACCGCGCTTTCCTAGAGGATGCTGACTCACCTGTAATCGGTCCTGACGGCATTAATGGTCGCTGGAGTGCGACTTCATCATGGCTATTGGTGCAACTCGATAAATCGCGTATGGAAGAGGCTGGCTGGACCTTCGTTTGGAAGGAATCCAAACAATTGAGTGGCGTTGGATTCAGCGAAGGTGAACTCAATATTGGCGGCTATCGGTTGGTTGATAGTGAATTTGAACTGAAGGCTCCACACTACAATGCCAGCATCTGCAAAGAAATGACTCAACCATGTTCTGCTGAATGGTCCATGATGCACCTCGAAGGAGTGATTCGAACTACTGACAACCGTGTTGTTACTTTGTCATTGGCAGAAGGTGTGAACGTTGAAGTGAACAGGGAGATTCAATCCTCATTCTGGCTCATCATTCTGATGGGTTTGGCAATAATGGTACTTCTATGGGCAAGTCTACGCAGATTCTCAGATGTTGCCATCGTAGGTAGTGCACTGGTTCTGTCTCTTCTATGGATGCAAGGCGCCATCGGACATGTTTCATTATTGGGCGATGCGCTGGGTTTCAAACTGATAAACCGGAGTCAATTTTCTAATCTTCTACCAATTCTAATTCTAGCATTAGGGATTGACGATAGCCTGCATGCATTACATCGGTATAAGGAAGAGCGGGCTTCTGGAAATAGTCCAAAGGATTCTGCTGAAGTAACTGTTGCTAGAGTTGGACGAGCAATCATGCTAAGCTCGATAACAACAATCGTTGCATTTTCATCAAACCTATTCTCAGATATTGCTGCTCTGAGATCATTTGGGCTTGAAGCCGGATTGGGAGTTGCGTGTGCTTTCATTCTGACTGGTATCTGGGCTCCACTGGTCAGACTATCACTCGATGAATGGATGGAGAAAAGGGGGCGCACGACTGAAGAGAAAAGTGGACAACTTCACCTTGTCCCTACATCTTGGTTGAAATGGATGACTGTTAGTTCAGCAGATAAACCAAATCGGTATGTAATCGCTGGACTTGCCTTGTTGGTGACCATCCCTGCAGGAATAGGTATGGCAAATCTGGAGGGGGACTTCAGAGTCGAGGATTTCCTTGATGAATCCTCAGATTTTGCATTCGGGGTGAATCTTGTCATGGAACGATTCACAGAGGAAGGTGAACCTGCAGCGATCTTAGTTGAAGGAGATATTGCCGACCCAAGGGTCTTTGCAGCCATCGAAGAAGTTCGTAACAATATGAATCATACATCTGATGGGTTGGATTCCAAGATTACTACAACCCCTAATGGTAAAGTGGATATTCAGGCAATCGATGAATTGATCTGGCTCGCAATTGCTTCTTTGGCAGAAAATTCAACACCATATGAAATGAAAGGTTGGAATTCATCTGCACCAGAATTTGGAGTCGGGTGCCCTTCAACAGATGGATTCATCGCAGCACCTGACCTTACGAAGAAAGGATGCCTGTTGTTCTTCTATGGCTTCACTAGCCAATTCGGAATTCCTGCCACTAATACCGTACCTGGAATTCCTGCCTCGGTCATTACACTCTTCATCTATCCAGAAGAGAAACTAGACCCATCTAGACCTTGGCTTACCGAGGATGGAAAAGAACCAACCTATCCAAGAATGCTCTTGAGATTTGGTATAACTCAACCAGAAGATTTCCCATCAATGCAGCCAGCAATCGACGAATTGGAAAAGGATGTAAGTCCATTTACCAATCTCTCCGCAGCAAATTCAGCACGCCAAAGATTGGATTCGCACAGTGATGATAACCCAATTTCATGGGTTATCTGGACTGACCGTCCAATCACGAGATTCGTTGCTGCAAGTTCGATGCAGGAGGAGATGCAATCAAGCCTGTTGCTTGGAATAATTTTCGTTATCGCAGTGCTTTGGTGGGGTTTCCGTTCATTCTCACAAGCCTTGTTGACAACTGCTCCAATTCTTATGGCAGTTGTCTGGTTATATGGGTTGATCTATCTCTTTGGGTTTAGTCTGAATTTAGTCACTGTGGCTATTGCTGCAATCTCTCTGGGGGTTGGTATTGATTATTGCATCCATGTCACCGAACGGTATCGAGAAGAACGAGGAAAAGGGGCTGACAAACGGGCTTCATTAATGGCGGTAGGGGGTGCAAGTGGATTGGCATTGGTTGGTAGTGCGGCAAGTGATGCCACTGGTTTCCTGATCATTTCCCTATCTCCAATGGGACTGTTCACATCCTTTGGATTACTCAGTGCCGTGATGATTCTGTTGTCACTGTTTGCAAGCATGGTTCTTACAACTGCTGCCATTGGACTAGTGACAAGAAATGAACAATCTGAGGAAGAGTAGGTTCTTGAGGGGCAGCCATACCCGTGAACCGTCCTTAAGGGGCGATACCTGCACAGGGATATTCCTGTTCGCGTGTCTCTGGAATCCGAATAATGGATTGTTCTATTCCACCCACGGACTACACTCAGGTGAGAAAGATGACCGAAGAAGAAGCCGATGAGGAGGATTGGCAGAAATATTCCAGTGGAGGTTTTGGTAGCACTGATCTCGACCTTTGGAGCGACCTTGAAGTTGAAATTGAAGAAACTGAGGAAGAAGAGTTCGCTCAACTCAACACTCACCTGCAGGAGATTCCTCCGGCTCCAGCCCCTGATGGGCTCAAGCATCTGGTTAGAATCGGAATCTGCGACCACTGCCTTGGTCGATTGGGTGGTCGTTCGACCATTGGGCGAGAACTCGTAGAGATCGGCGTTTCACTTCGCCAGCAAGTGGTTGAACGTGATAGCAACATGACTGATGCTAGGGAAAAGGAACAATGGTGTCCGTTCTGTGAAAATCTATTCGCTGAAACAAAAGTTCTAGCGGCCATCATCC
>CAXRJY010000202.1:0-6726 GCA_964230915.1 Candidatus Poseidoniaceae archaeon
TTCGACAGGTATTGGTGCTCTCATTGTCGGAGTAGCGATGTTGAGCGTCTTCGTTCTAGCCAATTCAGCTCTTGATGCTCAGATAGAGTCTGGAATTGAACGAATGGAGAAATCCAAAGAGCAAGATTCTCCGTCTTTCAGTATTGATGATGCAAGTAATGATGTTGATGCCATCGATTCTTTGGATATCAACACTCCAGGCAGTGGATATTCAACCGGTGGAACTCTTAGTGCCACCAGTTTGGACAGCATCAGAATAAATAATGGTGGAGCGACATATTCTGCTGGCACATTGAATTTCGTGGATGATTGCACTACATCTCCAACCGGTAGTTATAGTGTATCGGCAGGAGTGATTGACAGTATAACAATCAGTGGAATTGGGGAGCGTTGTTCTTCAATTACTGTTTCACCTTCAGATGCTGGGGATGGAAATGCTGTTTTGACTCCAATTCTTGCCTCCAGCCTAGGATTTTCCGGAACCTATACTCAATCAGCGGGTTCTGTAAATTCAGTTACGGTTGTCAGTGCAGGACAAGGTTTCTCACGAGTGCCGGTATTGAGCACTTCCGAGGCGGGTGTTGGAGTGACTGATGCTACTTTCACTGTTGGAACCGGAAACGTACTGACGTTCAACCTGACGAATAATGGCAACGAGAACATGGAAGTCATGCAGATATGGTTGGCATTGGATGGAGGTACTCCAAAGAGAATGGACCTTCAGACTTACACAGAATGGGATTTCCCAAAATATGAGATTGTGTTCCCAGGTGAGACTGTAATGGTGGTTTTTGACCTCAGTGGTGAAGCGGATATAACTCCACAGAGGGTTGCTGCTACCTGCATGGGTGGACTTTCTGCCAAAGCGGTGGTTGAGAACAGTTGAGGTGATTTGATGTCTGATGGAGGTGTAACGTCAATGGTGATGCTGGTGGTGGCACTGTTGGTTTCAGGAGTCGCAGGCGTGGTCCTTGTTGACTCGTGGGGAGATATCTCACGGACTTTGGGTAAGCAACGAATCAAGGCTGAGATGGATGCATCGACGCAGATTGATTTTTCAGGAGATCCAATGAATTCCATTTATGTCAATGTCGATCCTGAAGACATAACATTCTATCTTCAGAATTCAGGTACGCAGACTCTTGATACTTCCAGTGTTGGTGTTTCGGTTGATGGGGTTTCAATTCCTACTACTGACATCACTGTAGCAGTATTGGGAGGAGGAGATTGGGCTTCAGGCCAAGTGGTCTCTGTGAATGTTGAAGATTCAGATTTCGCTTTCAGTGATGGAGATGAAGTGAAAGTGAGTGTAGTAGTCATGAGTGAACAATCCAGAGGCGTGAAAGGTGCAGATACTCTGCATGGAACTTTGAGGTTGAAGGTCTGAGGTGAAGAAATGGATGTGACACCGCTCGAAGATGGCTTTCCTTTTGGAGTAGAAGAGGACAGTCTAGCGGATAGCATGGGTGCCAAGATGCCTAATCGATCCTTGGGAATCCTTGCTGGGCCTGTGGGTTCTGGAAAATCTTTGATCAGTCAGCGTCTCATCTATGGGATGTTGGAGAATGGTGCCAAGATAGTGGTCGTGACCACAGAATTGACGACCAGAGGATGGATTGAACAGATGCATAGTATTGGCTACGAAGTTCTTGAGCATATCAACGAAGGTCGACTGTTGGTTCTCTCTCGTTTTGGAACAATTGCTGAGTCCGTTTCTGGGGTTGGGTTGGATGAAGTATTGTCTTCCGAAGCGATGGAAGAAGCCGACCTCGTTTTCCTCGATTCTGCTTCTCAGTTGATTCCGGATGAGATGGATGACAAGGCGCGTTTTGAATTATTGGACCGCCTACGTCGTTTCACCGCTGGAAACCGCACCCTAGTGATGTGTATCGATGAAGATGAATTGGACCCAGGTACTGTACGCTTGTTGAAATCGGCATCAGAAGTACTGATTGACCTCTCGACGGCGATTATTGGTGGAGATTTGAAGCGTCAAATCAAAGTCACTAGATTCCTCAGGGCCGCTGGCCCATTACAAGCAACGATCGGCTGGAGGGTCGAGCCCGGAATGGGTTTCATCGTCGATATCACGGCGGTCAGTTGATGGAGGTGAGAGAATATGATGGCGCCAGAAGAAACTCCTGAAATCCAGCCCGGAGATATAGAGGGTTTGATGCGCGCATATCCGCACGTTAGAGACTGGGTCAATGATTTTGAAGCAAGATATGGAAGTCGACCGATCTTTTACGGACCTCTGGATAGAGATGCTAAGAAGGTACAGCCGATGAACCTCATCTATGAAACTAAACCACCGGTCTTCGTTCATATTTATCAGCCCCCAATAGAAGAAGAAGGAGGGGGTAAGACTCTCTGGTTCGGTCTTGAACCACAGTTATCGGAAGAGGATGAATTGATTCGCCGTCAACTCGTAGAAATTTTACTTCAAGAGGCACCTACTTCTCCGACATTCACCACGGACAATGAATTCGAGAACATTCTTTCAGGTATGATTGACCGTTATACTGTTCTTCATCAAGACGCCCCTACGGTGTCTCGACAGGGTAGGATATGGGATGTTCTTGGAATGTCTGACATGCGAATCAGGGTGAATGCTGACCAACGTGAACGATTGCGATATATCATTACCAGGGATTTGATCAGAAACGGGCCATTGGAGACACTTCTTTCGGATGAGATGCTGGAAGATATACACTCCATTGGTCTCAAACACATCAATATGGATCACAAGGTATTCGGAATGGTCACTTCTAATATCCGCTTCCGAGAGAGAGAGTTGTTGGGTCGATGGCTCAGGTCTATGTCAGAAAGAATCGGCCGTCCCGTATCAGATAACAAACCAATCATCGATGGCTCTCTATTGGATGGTAGCCGTATCAATATCATTTATTCTGATGACGTATCGATGCTCGGTCCGTCATTCACCATTCGTAAATTCGCTGAGGAGACCATCTCCATCACACAGTTGGTAGTCTGGGGAACTATGAGTGCACAGGTTGCTGCTTACATTTGGATATGTCTTGAGTATGGAATGTCAGTGCTGGTATCTGGAGAGACTGCGAGTGGAAAGACAACTACATTGAATGCGATTCTTCCTTTCATTGACCACAATGTCAAGATATATTCTGCTGAAGATACTGCTGAAGTCAAGGTCAGGCATAAGATATGGCAGAGATTGGTTACTCGTGATTCCAAGAATGAGGATGCTAGAGTTGAGATGTTCGACCTTCTCAAGGCGGCCCTCAGAAGTCGTCCAAGATACATCATCATCGGTGAAATCAGAGGTGTAGAGGGTGCGACTGCCTTCCAAGCGATGCAGACTGGGCACCCAGTGATTGCTACTTTCCACGCATCTTCAATCGTCAAGATGATTCAGAGGTTCACAGGTGACCCAATCAATGTACCAATGCGTTTCTTCGACAACCTAAACTTCGCCATCTTCCAAGAAGTAGTTGAGGCTCCAGGTGGTGGAATCGCTCGAAGAATCACTGGAATCGATGAAGTGATTGGCTACAACAAGCACAGCGATGGTGTCTTGACCAGAGGGATGTTCGAATGGGATCCTGTCAAGGACAAGCATTACTTCAGAGGAATGTATCAATCGCATCTATTGGAGAACAAGATCGCTGCACTGGCTGGATTTGCCAACAAGCGAGAGATCTATGATGAGATGATGAAACGTTCTGAAGCATTACAGAGAATGTGTGACCGAGGATTGACTCATTATGATGATGTTTTCGACCTGATAGGGGTCTATTACATGAGAGGCTGGGATGCATTTTCAGAAAGTATTGACACATGGGTAGCAATCAGTCAGGAATAGAACAGGTGTGATGAACGATGAAGCGGATGGCTCTGTGGCAGATAGCCATCCGCCGACTGGAAATGCCGTTCTCACGTTTCCTGATATTCTATGTCGGAGGCGCCGCTCTCATCGGTTTGTTGACAGCATTGGTACTGGTGCTGTTGACCCCTGGACTGTTCACAGGCGTGATTGGAATCGCACTGCTCTTCATTTTACCATCGATATCGGCAGCAGCAGCAGTCTACTATCCATTGCTGGAAGTTCAACGTTCTGCAATACAGATAGAGAAGGAGATGCACATGTTCATTACTCGTATGGGCATTCTTTCTCTGGGAGAGATTGGAGCCCAGAGCATATTCGATATTCTTAGGCAGATGACTGATTATGGTGAATTGGCTGATGAAGTCAGAAGGATAGAGATTCTTGTTGACAAGTGGCACACCAGTCTTCCAGAGGCAGCAAGAATCATTGGCCAACAAAGTCCTAGTCCATTATGGTCTGATTTCTTGGATAGAATGTCATTCAGTATTGAAGCGGGGCAGAGGATCGATGAGTTCATGCGTGCTGAACAAGAGACGATAGCCGAGCAGTACAATACCATATATGATACCAGATTAGAGAAGGTTGATTCTCTCAAGGAGATATACGTCGCTCTAGTCTCAGCAGGATTGTTTGGTCTAGTCATCGCAGGTATTCATCTTGTCTTGTTTGAGACCGGTACTCCTGGACAAGACCTGATTGTCATCCTTACCCGAATGCGTTGGTTGTTGCTGGCCTCATTGCTGTTTGTCATTCTACAGATTGGCTCATTCATGGGTTTTCGGGCAGCGATACCTGATGACATGATGTTCGCACGAGATGAGTTACCTACGCCATATAGGAAATTATTCACTCAAACTTGGTTGCTTGCCGGTAGTATCAGTGCAGTTCTTCTAGTTTCAACAACCATTGTTGTGGGTATTTACTTCGAGTATTTGATTTCTGAATGGGATAAATATGGATTGATCTTGGTTGCAGTTCCATTCACGCCGTTATTGATACCTGCAATTCTTGAGAGAAGAGAAGAGAAAATGGTGGCTCGTCGTGATGAGTCATATCCAGGATTCATCAGGGCATTAGGAGGTACTGCGCAGGCAAGGTCAGCTGAACCATCAGCCACTATCAGAGCATTGAGGGGTATTGATTTCGGCAGATTAGATGGCCCCATTGAGAGATTGGAGAAGCGACTTTCCACCAGGATAGATTCAGAACGTGCTTGGGATTTCTTTTCTTCAGAAACAAATTCAGATATGATCACCAGATACAACAGGATATACATCGAGGGTTCTCAATCTAGTGGACTACCTGCAGATACCGCCGATTTGGTAAGTAAATCAACCACCAGCCACTTGTCATTGCGCAGAAGGCGAGCACTTTCTGCTGGAACCATGTGGGGTACTGCTATCGGGTTGTTGGTGGCTACAGTGGCCAGTCTCAATGTCACTATCGCAATCGTTCTACAATTGGGTGGAACCATTTCAGGAGTCGCAAGTGGTCTCAGTGGAGTCGATGTTGGATCAATCGCAGAAAACAGTGCTGGTTTTGGATTACCAGCATTGGAGAACAATGCAGTCATCGATGAGAACATCAATGCCTTCAAGGTCGTGATTTCAATCTTGATTCTCATCAAGGTAGCAACTCTAGGTGTGATAGCTACCAGACTACGAGGTGGAGGACTCACTTCAGGGGTTGGTCAGATGATTCAGATGTTATGGATTGCTGGGATAACCAGCCTGATTACTGCGGTAATGATGGATGCTTCAATGTCGATGTTCTCACTTGAGGCCTAATCACGTTTCTCTTCAGCGATTCGTTTCTTGGAAGCAGCCCACGAGCAGATTGGGCAGGCTTTCAAATCGTGATGTCTAGCAGGACAATACTCTCGTCCAAAGAATATGATTTGCAGATGTCTCTTGTGCCATTCCTGCTCAGGGAACAGGGCTTTCAGGTCCTTCTCGGTCTGCTGCACATTCTTTGCCTTTGACAGTCCCCAACGAGAGGCCAAGCGATGGATGTGTGTGTCCACGGGAAATGCAGGTACGCCAAATGCTTGCACCATGACCACAGAGGCAGTCTTGTGTCCAACACCTGCTAAATCTTCCAGCGCTTCAAGATCTGCGGGAACCTCTCCATCATGTCTGTCGATGAGTTGTTGTGCCATCAGATGGATGTTTCTTGCTTTGGTCGGAGCCAGACCAATCTCACGAATCATCTCCTGTATCTCATCCACTTTGAGTTTACACATATCTTGTGGAGTGCTGGCGCGTGAGAATAGATCAGGTGTGATCTGATTCACCTTCTTGTCGGTGGATTGTGCCGATAGCAAGACTGCAACCAATAGAGTGTAAGGATCAACATGATCGAGTGGTATCGGAGTTTCTGGAAACAATTCATCGAGGATGATAGAGATACGTTCTGCCTTCTCATCTCGGCGCATCTTCTCACCATCAGTCATTGACATCGGCATTTATCGCATATTCAGCCCCAGTCTTCCAACCATACCAGAATCCGAGTAAAATTCCTGCAATTGGAATCAAATTACAAGGTAGCCACACTGCAACATCCATATTCTCTTTTGAAGCACCGAGGAGCCACCAAATGAAAAGTCCGATCAGGGCACCTGGAAAGAAGGAAAGGGCGCCAAACAACAGTGCCCTCAAGGTGCGCATATCAGTTGCGGATGGGAGGAATGAAATGAAGATTGAGGACTCGCAGCCCGACTCAATCTATTCAAATCGTGCTGCAACGTCATCTGCAGGACCACTGTTCCACACATCTGAAGGCCCTACCCAGCCCTTGCGAGCAATGTCAACGCCAGAGCGGCGATCAGTTAAGCCGCGCAGGTCGTGTGCATCAGGATTGAT
>CAXRJY010000203.1:0-5666 GCA_964230915.1 Candidatus Poseidoniaceae archaeon
TTACCTATAGCCAGACATTCAGGTTCATACTGTATTGGAGTCAATCTCGATCCACCGTTGAATGTGGATTATTTCCATGAATTTCACCAGGGTAAGGCTGGTGAGTTGTTGCCAGGTCTGGTAAAAGAATGGTTGGAATGATGAAAATGTGGTACTGAAAGCCAGCATTCGCTTCGTAATACCCCCTAGTCGTTGCTTTTTCTATGCAACCTCTTATGAAAGGCTCTCAGGTCGCCGGCAGCACAGGTGAGTATGTTGTTGGAGAATGTTGAAGTTGGATATATTGCGATTGGAGTAGCAGTTTTTGGGCTCGCAATCGCTTATTGGTTGTTCAGACAAGTGAACTCGATCAAGATTGAGAATGAGACTGTTGCCCGAATCACTGGCGAGATACAGGATGGTGCAATGGCCTTCTTGAAGGCTGAATACAAGTATCTTGGAATCTTCGTTGCAGTCGTTGCAGCAGCACTTGCCGCAGGTATTGGTTGGCAGACATCTGTCGCCTTCCTCATCGGTGCATTGGCCAGCGTCATCGCTGGGTTCTCTGGTATGCAGGCTGCTACCTCGGCCAATGGCCGTACAGCCATGGCTGCCAAGGATGGTGGCCAAGCAGCCGCATTGGAGACCTCATACAATGGTGGTGCAGTCATGGGACTCGCTGTTGGTGGATTGGGTCTGCTCGGTGTTGCTGCCATGTATGTCTGGTTTGGACAGGACCTAGACAACGTCCAGTACATTGCCGGTTTCGGTATGGGTGCAAGCAGCATTGCCCTATTCGCCCGCGTTGGCGGTGGAATCTACACCAAGGCTGCTGATGTTGGTGCAGACCTTGTCGGTAAGGTCGAGGCAGGAATTCCGGAGGATGATCCTCACAATCCAGGTGTCATAGCAGACAATGTTGGAGACAATGTTGGCGACGTTGCTGGAATGGGCGCAGATATCTTCGAGTCATTCGTTGGTTCAATCATTGCTGCAATGGTAATCGCAGCAGCAGATTCTGATTTGGGAGCCAAGTATGTCATGCTTCCAATCGTACTCGGATTGATTGGATATGGCGCCAGTATCATCGGTGTGTTCTCCATGAAGTTCCTCAAGGGTGGCGATGCTGCAGCAGCACTTCGAAACACCACATTCATCGGAGCCGGTTTGTTCTGGGTTGGTGGCTATCTGGCGGTAGATATGCTCGGTTATGGCGAGCAAGGATCCAAGGCGATGTGGGCTGTCATCTACGGTAGCCTTGTTGGAATCTTCATCGGCCTTGTGACCGAATATTACACCGGTATAGAGGATGTATTCGGATTGAAACCAAAGGCAGTTCCACACATCGGTGAGATGTCCAAGACTGGACCTGCAACCAATGCAATCGCTGGCCTTTCTACAGGAATGATGTCTGTGTTCCTACCTGTGGTATTAATCGCAGTCGGAATCTATCTGGCTAATTTCTATTCAGGACTCTATGGAATTGCAATGGCTGCAATGGGAATGTTAGCAACAGTTGGAGTCACCATGACCGTTGATGCATATGGTCCAGTGGCAGACAATGCTGGTGGAATCTCAGAGATGGCAGAACTTGGACCAGAGGTGCGAGAAATCACCGATGGTCTGGACAGTATCGGAAACACCACCGCTGCAATCGGTAAGGGATTCGCCATCGGTAGTGCTGCGCTGACTGCTCTGGCTCTGTTTGCTGCATACAAGTCAGCAGTGGTTGAAGATTGGACAGGAGATGACGCATTCACCATGACTTTGGATGACCCAATGGTTGTCATCGGCCTTCTCATCGGTGGTGCTCTACCATTCGTGGTTGCTGCACTGACAATGACCAGTGTGGGTAAGGCTGCAGGAGACATGGTCACTGAGATTCGTCGCCAATTCGCTATCATGAGAAAGAAATTGTCTGGAGACAAGGATTTCGATGGGGATTTGGATGACCCGACTACGTGGCCTTTGGAAATAGAGTCCGACGGAGTCACCTACCCAGATAGTGCATCCTGTGTTGACATCTCGACAAAGGCCGCTCTACGAGAGATGGTTGCTCCAGGATTGGTGGCGGTACTCTCTCCAGTTATCATCGGACTGTTCCTAGGTCCTGTTGCACTCGGCGGCCTGCTTGCTGGAGCAACGGTGACTGGAGTACTGATGGCTCTGTTCATGGCCAATGCTGGCGGTGCTTGGGACAATGCCAAGAAAGCAATCGAGCAAGGAGAGATCGAGGGTGAAGAGAAGGGTGGCGAAGCACATTCTGCTGCGGTCATCGGAGATACCATCGGAGACCCGTTCAAGGATACCAGTGGGCCATCGCTCAATATTCTCATCAAACTGATGTCAATCGTCAGTCTGGTCATAGTTCCAATCATCGTCTGAAGACGGATTGAAGCAAGGCTCAAGAAAGGTCCACCTATGGACCGGCCATGCGCGCATTGCTGCTTCTGTTCCTGATGCTTTGTTCAAGCCTAAGTGGCTGTCTTGGCACTGGTGAGCCGACGGCCGAGGAATTGCAGGTCGATGAGGAACCAGGTTGGAAGGTTGGAGATTGGTTCCAGTACATCTTCACCACTCCTCAATACGGTCAAGACACTGCACGATTGGTTATTGCAGAGAAAGATGATACAGGTAATGATTGGATGCTGGCAATCTCCAATCGAGCAGAAGCGCAGAGACATGCAGTTCTCAATCACAACCCATTCCTTGGGCGCCTGACCTTTTCTGATCTCAAGGTCTACGAGAATGGAATTGCTCAAACAGTGTTCAGTTTCCCGATGGATGTTGGAAACAGTTGGCAGTTCACATTGTTCGGTTTTGATTGGACTGCTGAGGTGGCTGAATTGAACGACGACGGTGCTATGGTTGAGGCCACCACAGGTGGTGGAGGTACGATAGACTACGTATTTGACGGGAAGATTGGATTCCTACGCAGTTTTGAGTGGACCTCTGGAAGTGGTGAGAGCATGTTCTCGATGGAGTTGACAGACCATGGTAGGGGGCATGATGGCCAAGTCTGGTTCGTTAGAGCAACTGACCTGAAGGCTGCAGTCTACGAGAATCTCGATGGAGAGATATCCGATACATTCCTCGATGAAGGACATCCAAGTGGAGCAGAGTTCGACCATCTAGTGTGGTATCTGGATGTAGTTGTCGATGATTCAGCGGGTTCTTCTGGGTCATTGACCATCAAGGACCATCTTGAGGCGACTTCACTCAATAGAGCGTGGGGAGCCGGTTCGGAAGAGAATCATGCTATTGGTACGATACCCTCAGCCTCTGGCGAATATACACTGACAGTACACCTATCTGGTTCGGATTCAAGGGTCCATCTAAGAGTTGCAGGTGGACTTGAACAAAGTTGGATTCTCTGAGAGTTCATCCAAGAAATGCGCTTGTTTCATCAAAGCCACCGATGAACTCCGGTGCTCCGCTTCTCAAGTCGAATACCACAGGTACTGTTCGATGGCGAGTAGCATTGACCACTTCTTCTCGTAATCCAGGATGTTTGTCCATATTGTACTCTGTGAAAGTCATGCCCTTACTGGGAAGGTATCTTTTCAGGGCAGAACAGTAGCCACAGAAATCACCAGTGAAGATGAGAAAGTCAGTTTTTGCTGCTTCAGCATATTCCTCAATCGCTCCCATGGCCCGTGGAACAAGGCGTGGTTATTCAACCCGTTGAAGATTCGGCATCAAAATCCCCTACGGCATCCAGTAGTTCTGCCTCCATCTCCTCTACAACCATCAGACTCTCAGTTTGAGGCGTGCGGGCTAACCAAACTACAGGGATTGCGATAAGAGGGATTATGAGAAACCACAACCACCCTGCTCCCCATCCCCCTACTGCATCGCTGTTCTCGTTATAGGTAGAAGGCCCTAGGCCGTGACTCACATTCATGTCCCACCAACCAAACATGGCTAATGCATCTAGTGCAGTCTGGAACCCCTGTTGTAGTTCATCCTGCCCACCTGCATAGGTTCGAAGAGTCGCTAGATTATCGCTCTGAGCGTGCTTGATGGTTTGTTCACACGTGTCTCCTTCTTCATGGATGTATTCGTGCATTCCGCGTACCCAGACGCTTGCATATCCACCTTGAATGAAGTTGTAATGATCAGAATTTCCTTTGGTATCATCGAGTACGGAGACCCATTCCACAGGGTAATCCAGATGCTGGTGAAGAATCTCCTTGAGTTGGCTCTGTAGCCTTGCAGCATCAGTTCGCATATGGTCGGTGACATTCAGGTCTCGATCGGTGTAGTATGACCAATCATCAACGGGAGATGCGAATAGATAGAGTGTGAAATGATCCTCACTACAGGTCGGGAGATTCGGTGGCGTGAGTGGCCAGTTCAACCCGAACATATCGAGATTGATGTAGGTGTCAACATCGACTCCATCTGGAACGGTCTCAACGAAGTGCAGACTTCCTTTTCCACCACCCTCGCTTGAGGATGAACCTTGCCATTCCTCGTAATCCCAGAAGGCGAATTTCCAGGTGTGTTCTGGCACATATCCCCATGCTTTCATCACCTTGGCCAACTCTAGAAGATTAGCCACTCCAGTTCCATCATCATATGCTCCCTGAGAGCGACATGTTGGATATGTCATTCCAATCAACGGGGGTGGAGAATAACAGATAGCATCATGATGTGCACCTATCACTATCCAAGAATCAGTTTTCTTTCCTGGTAGCGTAGCAATGATGTTCATGCAATCACTGCACTCATCGGTGGAGAAGGATTGTTCTTCAACTTCGAAACCGTCAAGTTCCAATTCTGATTTTATCCAAGCCCTTCTATCCTTATTGGCAGCGCTGTCGATGATTCGATAGGAGCCATCGATGAAATTCTCCAGATTGTCATAGGCCCGTGCTCCAGATGGCTTCGGGTCCATTTCTTCGGGCAGAGAACTCACCACTGCATCAGTGGAGTTGGAAATGCTTCCAATCGCACTGCTCAAGAGCAGAATCAGACACATGGTCAGCGCAGCCAAGGCCCTCTGCATGATTTCACCATCAGGTGCTGAATCTTGAGTCTTCGCACAGACGCTCATACTTCGCAAGTCTCATCCCTTGTGCCTCTATCGAGGTGTGATGACGGCGCTTGAGAACGACCATACTTCAGGTTCTTCACGAAATAATCAAGGCATTTTACGCATTCAACCGGTGTGTAGAGATGAAGATCTCGTCGCTCAAGTAAATGCTGCGAAACCGGCGTATGGAGAGGCATATCTGTGGTGGTTGACACAGGCTTCATGGCTATTGAAGACTAGTGAAGCAACCTTTGCCATAGACCCTTGGTGGAGAGATGTTTTCGCTGGCGACCATTGGGCGAAGCTGTTGGGAGAATATCCACTGCACCCGTCCAATTTCCCAGAACTAGACCATGTTCTATGCAGCCATTGGCACGATGACCACCTCTGCCCAGAAACCATTCCACAAATCGCCGCTACTCAGGCACAGACCAACTTCGTTATTCCAAGTCGCAGCATAGATGTAGTAGAGGGGTGGGGTGTGGAATCTTCACGCATCATTCCTGCTCATGGCCATGGTCCACTGGACCTTGGGAATCTTCGTCTGTGGTGTGTTCCAGCAGCACATGAAGAACTGGATTTCGACGAAACTGGAGCCAGTTGGTATGTTGGATATGTCATAGAGAGTGGAGGAGTGACCATCTACCAC
>CAXRJY010000204.1:0-9709 GCA_964230915.1 Candidatus Poseidoniaceae archaeon
TCACCTCCAGTATCCAGAGGTGAACCATTTGATGACCAACTCACACTTGGAACATCGCCAAGATGCATGTCACTCAAATTCTTGAGAACGGTAGCTGTGTGACCTACCCAATTCATTTCCAGAACCAACATCCATCCGCGAGGTTGCATCCAATTCTCTTCTTTATATCCACCAACCGCTAGATAAGAGCCGTTGGGTGAGAACTCCAGTGCCCTGACATTTTCAGTAATGGTAGTCAATACTGAAAGATGGCCTCCGATCCAGTACAGGTTTACATCGCCACCACCTGCACCTGCGATATAGCCGCCGTCAGGCGACCATGTCACCGCTCTAGAATCTCCTCCAGAATGATATAATTCCCTCTCAGCATCATCCCAATCGGCAATTTGAGCACCTACAAAATTCGGGTTTCCATCACCGTCTGAATCAGGACAACCAGTGAAATCAATAGTACTGTTTCCAGATGCGAATTCACAATCATCGAATTCATCATCAATTCCATCTCCATCACCATCCATTGCAGAAGTAACTGAAATCGCAGGGACTGTCATCAGGAGCAAGAACACCAGGAAAAATGAGCGGAAACAGCCGGAATCATTCTCTCCTGCTGATAGAAGCATGAAGTTGGGGCGACACATCAACCCTTAGGTATGACGGATAGATGCGCAATAGAACATACTCAGAATTCCAACTCTTCCAACATAGATTCGAAGCCTTCTTCTTGCTCAGAAAACAATTCAGTTGCAGCAGTAGAAGCTGCGGCAGTCTGGTCTGGGGTTGGGAGCATTGAGGGGGCTGATTGTCGGATGGTTTGTGGTTCGACATCCATTGCCATAACTGGTTCATCGACAAACAATTCTGGATCCATCGGAACTGAAATTATCTCTTCATCCTCTCGGCGTCTGAAAATCACTATCAAAATGGCAATGAGTACCAATGCACCTATTCCGACGTTAAGTGGCCCTCCTGCTGCCTCTAGAACACTGAACAAACCTTGTTCCGGTTCCACCAACTTCACCTCAACACTGACATTTGTTCGATGCCCGGCACTGTCAACTACAGTCAATGTCGCATTCCAAACGCCTTCAAGAGTCCCTTGCATACGCAATTGAGAATGCATCTCCAGTTCTGTATATGATTCAATCAAGCGACCATCATGCGTTATCACAAAACTCCACTCAGTGATTTCATCTTCACTCACGATGTCATGCGTTAGATAGAGTTCTTCGATATCGCCATTCCACTCAAGCATAACCTCTGGGGGCGAAGTGTCGATGATCGTGATAACATTCTGACTAACGCTGTTACCTGCAGAATCTGTCGCTGTGCAAATCAATTCAAGTAGTAATGAATCAAGATCAATCTGTCGCCAATCACTCCAAGGCGAGACTCCAAGTTGGAATGCACCATTTGAATCTGAAATCGTTTGAGACCATGTTCCTGTCTCTGGAACGTCACAGCGTACATTGATCTCTGGATCTGTGATTCCCTCAACCGATACCATAGGATGACCAGAAGGAATCTCTGCTGCAACGAATGCGATTCTGGCCGGTGGTGAAGTGATATTCAATGTTGGAAATACTGAATCGCGAAAAATCGTCAAGTTCCACATGGATTGAACTCCCATACCTTGTGCCTGCAGAACGAAATTATTCTCCCCAGAAGTTAGAGGAATGGTGATATTGACAATTCCTCCAAGACCAGTCCCATGTTCATCCACTCCTTGGCCGGTAAGGTCCCAAGTCTGACCAGGACCCAGATATAGTTCGGCAGTGACATTGGAGACATTCACCCATGTTCCCTCCCAAGGAGCGAACAGGTCAGGAGTATAGACCTCGATCGGCAAAGATACATCAAGACACTTGACTACAGAATTTCTACCGTCATCAGTGGCTCTAAGACAGAATCTATGCTCTCCAAGTTCAGATAACTCAAAAACCCAGGAATTCCTACCTTGCTGGCCTCTAGGGAGAGTGGACCAATCACCTGTATCAAGCCTTAGTTCCATACTTGCATTCTCTGAAAGAGCCCATGCCAATGGCACCACTCGGTGGCTTAGAGAAGCATTGACCTCCGGTTCCAACCATTGTAGAATAGGATAGATGCTATCCACGGTGAATGTCATTTCAGCATCTGCCCAATTTCCAGCATCATCTCTGGCCGTCATCGTAATTGTGAACTCTCCTTCCTCAGTGACTATAGAATATTGATTCCATGCCATATTTTCTGGATTGTTGAATGAATTTCCAGATACCCAAACCTCAGCGCCAGGCTCAACTTTATACTCGAACATCAATGAAGATGTATTGACTATCAAATGTTGCAAATCACTGCGCATCTCCAACACCGGTGCAATCGTGTCACGGATGATGACAATACTTGATTGGCCAAGATTTTGCGCTCTGTCACTGGCGTTGATGAATATCAGATTAGCTCCTTCATCTGGTAGATCAACAGACAAGTTGTACCAATGTAATTCATCGGTTGGCCACGAGAGGTTCAACTCAGAATACAGTGAATATTCAGCGATGGAGGTTTGCGCCATTACTCCTGCAACCTCTATCTCCAGATATGGTTCGCCTAAAATGCTCAGATTCCAGAATGTCTGGTTGCTGAGAGTGGTCGGGTCTCCCAAGCCCTGAGGTTGGAACCATGGTTCAACAGAATCATGAGTAACGAATAACTCACTTGAGGAAAAGAATCCGGAATAATCGCTTACATTCAAAATGAAGTGATGATCTAGATCATCCTCTGGAAGAGTGAAATTCAACCAAACCTCGCTCAATACAACATCATTGGTTAGATTCAGAAACTGACTGCTGAGATTCATCAGATTTCCTGCAGAATCAAAACCTGAGACATTCAATGAATGATTTGACAGATTCAATGAATGAGATGTTTCAAGTTCAATTCCTGAAAGATTGAATCCCCCTCCAATATCCCAGATTCTAGCGCTTATCGGTTCAGGACCATTATGAAAACTGCCGTTCAAGGGCATGGAGAACAAAACATTGGCTGGAATCTCCATCAACCTGTACTCATAAGACACCTCAATCGCCCCGCCACCTTCCATCTGCAGAGAGATGTATCCATTCCATATTCCAGCAGCCTGTGGGCTTGTAATTGAGAAGTTGACCTGCCATGCCCTCTCAGGTACAATACCTCCCAGTCCGGCTGCTCCAGAGGGCCACCTTGACTGGATTTCTGTGGAATTCAATTCAACATGGTCATCTACCACGAGATTGCTGCCTCCTATCATTTTGACACTGAGCCAGAACGTCGAGTTATTGGCTGGCACATCATATCCGTGAACAACTATCCACCACAACCCATCTGCTGGCGTATCTGCCTCACACAGCTCGTTACTATCTCCATTTCCTGAACTCTCCATCTTCTCGCTAGACCAATCGATCTGCCCATTTCCATTCTTGTCTCTATACAGATAGAGATCCAAGTCATCCCCTGGATTGTTCGTGTCTATCTGGACCCGTAGATATTCAATATCGAGCAGACTGATATTGCGAATATATGACGATGTGGAAAGAGTGCCTGGAGTATCTTGAGAAATGCTTTCGTTAGCCCAATACATGGGCTCTGTCCAACCATATCCACTCACGTCCTCAATCTCGACATCAGCTGTCGAGGCAATAATAGCACTATCATTGAAATCGCCAAGAGACCAATTCACAACTGTGGTTGAAAGATTGCCCTGCAGTGCATTAGCATAACCAATTGTGACATTGATTGGATTGTCATTTGTAAGAACTCCATGCATCGTGCTATGCAACAGCAGAATCTTGTGCCCAGGGGTAGCTTCTGCACTCAATAACTCTCTATCTCCTCCTGTACTGGTTTGTCTCCTCCAGACACCTCCGCCTGCATTCTCAATGGATGAGCCAGTCTCGATATGCATCCCATGGCTACCATATGCATCTGGATCATCCGTGGAGAATGGGTGTGAAATCTCTGACAACCAGAATGCATCAATATCTGTGTGCCCATTATCGGGCCAATCCACATCGATGATGATCGTACCATCTGTCATATTGCTCGGCCAATCGACTGCGAAAGCCTTCCAATCACCTGATTCAGCACGCCATCCCCACCTTTGAGCACCTTGTATCCACGTCTCTCTATACAAGGACTGATTCGATACATTACCATCAATGGTTGGTGGAATCCAACTGGTTGGTCCATCCCCAGCCACCGTGGTAACGACTGGAAGAAGCCAATCTCTACCCCTGCCATCATCTACACGAATCCCAGATTGCTTGAGACCGGGAACAGCATCCAAGGGAACACTGACTGAAACTGAGATGTTGCGACTTGAGGTGGGCGGAATCCACATGGAAGGGTTTGTAGAAAGCCAATTATCAACTACTGGAGAGAAACCTGTAATGTCTATAGATACAGGTGTTGGGTCGATATGCCCCGTCCTTGTCTCAGACCTTGAAACAGCAAGAAGTATTCCGTCACAATCCTCTTCCCATGGGTCTGATATCTTGACCTCCGCTTGCGGTCCAGTATAGGTGAAAGAAGTCATCAATGAAACTTCAGACGCAGACCATTCTCCATCTTGAACGAATGAGTCATTATTGCTGTCATTCCAATACATTCCATCCCCATCAGTGTCATTCCAACGATACATGTAGAGGAACACTCTGTTCTCATATTGGCGATTCTGGTCACCATCAAAAGCCAATGGATGGAGGGTTGATCTGGCCCGGACCAATGTCGAATCATTGGCGATTCTAGTATTGTTACTGTCATTGTGAATGAGCACAGGAATCACGAGGTCAGGCCGACTTGCTTGATGACCGTCCCACCCCATGCTGCTGTTAGACAACCATGAATATTCGTCGTGTGATGTAGCCTGCCATGTTTCTGTACTCAAGTTCAGGTTCTGAACGCTATTGGTCGGATTATGGAAGGTCAGGTTGTGTACAATCGTTTGACCGGGAATCATCCAATTCGAATTGGCGATTCTATGAGCACCATCATTCTCCCCAGGCATCAGTGCTGCAGGCTCTGCCCACCATGTGTCATTTTGACTCTGAATGGTTCTTACCGCTCGAGCCGCATCAAACCAACCTCCGCCCTGAACCAGTGGATCTTGCGCTAGGTCTCTAGCAGTTGACATGACGATATCTCTGATCACCTGTGAATCAGGATAGATTCCATATTCATCATGATATGCTTCAAACACCAATGCCATCAATCCAGCAGCCAATGGTGTAGCCAGTGATGTACCTCCCCATGTCGCTGTTGCTGAATTCGCATTCGTTTTCTCATTCAATGTCGTATCTCCTGTTGCAGACCATCCAATAGCAACAATATCGGGGTCCATCCTGCCTTGGGAATTTGGACCTCTGTTGGTCCACATGGCCATATCTCCCCAAGTATCACCAATCGGCTGTCCTGTCTTGGATGATGCAGCACCAACAGACATGATTCCTGCTGCCCCACCTGGTGAGGCAACGGTACCATAACCATGTCCACCATTACCCAATGCAACCATGTATGTGGTATTCCTTGAATGAACTCTGGTTAGCCAATCCAAATACAGAGAAGAAAAATCAGAGCCTGCATCTATAGTACTGGAATAGCCGAAAGAGAATGAACCAATCTGCGCTTCATCTCCGCTGTCTATGATTCCATCTGGACCTTCAGCAACAAACCGCCAAGCATCATATGGAGAGCCTCCATTGTAGTAATTGCCAACAGAAATAATGCTGGCATTCGGAGCCATTCCCTGCACCTTGCCATTACTGACAACTGCCTGGGCAGCAACTGCACTTGCACAAAGTGTTCCGTGATTACCAGCTGGACCACTTCCCTCGTTAAGCATGAATGCCACCATATCACCATTAGAGGGGATTCTGTCTGCATATCCCTTACGGGCTGCAAGCGTTGGCGCATACTGAAGTGACGTATTGCCATCGGCGATGAAGTAAATCATTCCCGCACTACGATCCCATAACCCATCATCATCCAAGTCAAGACCTGCGGTCTCATTGCCTTTGGACATAGGAATCTCGTCGCTGAAGGAATCATCTCCATCGAGATCAACATAGACGGTATCATAGACATGCGCAGTAGTGCTGTCCACCAATAGTACAGCGACATCACCACCGACACGAGACTGGAGGTTTCCATCTGGATGCTCCCCCGTACGGTAATCTCCTGATTGACTGATGACGCCTGATACATCATAGCCGGATGTATCGAGAATGGAATCATTGTCAGAATCATTGTCAACGGTAGAAGTATCTGAAAACCATGAATGCTGTTCATCAGGATAGGTCTCTCCATCGACCAACCAATCATTCAGTGAACGTGGATCATGTGCTATTGGCCATCCGTTCCATGGGCTGCCGGAGTCATCTACTCTTGATTGTGTACCATTCAAATCAGGATGTGCAAAATCAACTCCGCTGTCAACAATGGCAACCTTCACTCCGTCGCCAGTGATATTGTATGACCATGCTTCACTCGAACCATGTATCTCCTTTGCTTTGACAGTATTCGGTTCTACGGCATTTCCTGAAACTTCAATATCATAGGGGTCTGCATCGGGCAGTGGTTCTGTAATCGCTCTGATTCCAGACAACGATGCCATCTTTCCAATCATTGATGCTGGTAGAACGATATTACGATGGTGTACATCACCCTGTAGCGACTCGGGGTTTGTTCGTACCAGAGTGCCAACACCTCCCGCTTGATTCGCCAACAGCCCATTCATTGATTGCCAGTCATGCAATAATGACAGGTCTTCAGTCAGAACAATCACTTCAACTTCAACATCTCCAAATGAATACCACCATTGAAGCGGAGGATGGATGAACGGTTCTGCAAATGATGAGTGCGGCTGAGTAGTTTCAATGGATGAGACTGATTCTTTCGACTCATCAGCATTGTCTAATGTTGGCATGACTGGAAGCATCATCAATGACAGGAGTAAGGCTAGAAAACTCCTGCGCATGAATGCTCCAACAAGAAGATGTTCTTGATGGTGTGGGGAAAGGGATTGTCCGATAATTCAAGAACCGCTCGTTACTCGGACAGCCGAAAGCCCCGTAGTGTAGTGGTCCATCATCTCAGGTTTTGGTCCTGGGGACCCTGGTTCAAATCCGGGCGGGGCTACCAAATAAGTTTGAACAGATAGGCTCGCAATTGCACTTCTAAGTATCAAGGCATATCGGAATAATCATTCATTTCTGAAGTGTCGGTACTGAGATATTCGACGAATTCCCACTCTCCTCCATCATGATCAAAGAAATAGCATCGCTTACGGAATGGATGCTCAAGAACGTGGTTCCCTTCCTTATACCCAGCGCTGACCATCCTGTCCATCAATGAATCAACATCTTCTACTACAATTCCATAATGATTCAAACCAGGATGAAAGTATGTTTGATGTGGTGATTCATCAGGACCATCTCTTTCCTCGATTGCGATATAATTCTCGACACTACCCATATGCAACCAACGACAATTGTTCTGCTTTCCCTCTGAGCCATTCCTGACCTCCCATTGAGGCACTGCTGTCTGCAGAAATAGCACCATTTCAGCGATACTGGTTGTTGTGATATTGACATGCTCCAGATATGGTTTCATTTACTCAACTCCGCTAGTTGACGGTGCAAGTCATCATCCAGTGACTCAAGCGCTGAGTCGATGAATTCCTCAAGTCCACCGTAATGCTGTGCCTGTAGCGCCATGTCAAGTTTGTCCATCGCTTTGACAAATCGTGATTCCTTGCTTTCGCCTGCTTCACACTCATCCCATAACGACTTCAAATCATCGCGATGGCACATAACCTCAAGCAAGCCATCCATGGCTTCATTCTCTTGTCGGTATTTTTCCTCCCGTGAAACCGAATCATGTGGCGTGATATCACCAACTCTGACCTCTGCAAGATCATGTATTGTTGCCATCTCAAGAACGCGCCCGCGGTCAAGATTTGGCGGACACAGAACCAATGACAACCACGCTACTCCCCATGAGTGTGCTGCGACACTCTCGGGATTATCCACTCCTGCCCTGAGCCATCCACTTCTGGGCAATTCCTTGAGTGCCAACGCCTCTAGAAGAATGCGCTTGAGGTCGTCCATGTTGCTACGACAACCTTGTCAGGTTTCATTTCATCCCATGAACGGCCTCAATCCTCGAAAAATTTCAGGGAAGTGTTGAAAGAGATGATGTGAATCAGTGTCCATGGTAGAGCATCTTCCCCCGATTAAGGGGCCGTCTGCCGCAGACAAGGTGAAAGATGCAACTCGCAAGATGATGGAATCCACCAAGACACGCTTGACTTCATTGAAGTCATCTGTTTCCGAACGGTTCTCAAAAACTGACGAGGAAGAAGATGGCCCTCAAGGCGAAATTCCTGTTGAGCATGTTGAAAATGAGAATACTGAAACAGAAACTACCAATGAAGTAGATACTTCTGAAGATGAGGAAGTTGTTGAGGGAGATGATGAATCTGATCATGAAGAAATTCACGAACTCAAGATTCTACTCTCTGATGCTGTAGACGTAATGCAATTTCAAAGTGAACGAATAAAGGAACTACAGAATAGTATTGATACCCTACAATCAACAGCCGATAACGCTATAGAAAGAGAACCTAAGAGAACTTATGGCGGAAGGCCTGAAACTCTGGGAAAGGACCTCAACATGACTTTGAATGAAGGTTTGACATTGATGGGAATCTCACTACTCTGGCTGGTAGCACTGATTGGCGCAGACCAATTCGTCACACAAAAGGCATGGATGGTAGGTGATGTCTGGCCAGCGGATCTATTGACATGGTCGATGGGTGCAGGATTCTGGTCATTCCACATTCTTCACAGACTGCATCAGGCCAAGACATTGCTCTCAATGCCAGTAGGTATGCGGATACAGACATCAATTGGAGTTGCACTTGCTGCGGGAACTGCTCTGATGCTGACGGCAGAGGAATTTGGAACGGTCACCAATATCTGGGCTTATGGTTCAGTATTCGCATTACTCGTCCTATTGGTATCTGGATTTGGAGGCGCATTCTCACGTGCATTCTCACGTAGATTCAGCAAGGGCGACAGAAGTGTTTCAGAAACTGCAAACGAGTCTGAATCAGATGAATCCTAACGGAGGATGGCATCTGGGTCCTTGGCAAGGTCCTTGGTGATGTTCTTCTGGTGTGATTCGATGGTGCCACCTCCAATCTCGAGTAGTTTGGCATCTCTCCACAACCTCTCAACGACATACTCTCCAACGTATCCATAGCCACCCATCACCTGCATTGCTCGATCTGCAATATTCTTTGCAGCAGTACTGGCAAACAATTTGATGCCATCACTGTCAAGTCTATGTCCTCCGTTACCAAGACTCATTTTTCTAGCAGTATCATAGATGTAAGCCCTCATGGCTCGATACTCTGCCCATGATTCACCAATATGTCTCTGGACTTGACCAAAATCCCTGATTGCCTTGCCGAATGCTTTCCTCTCCTCAGCATATCGATTCATAGCCTGTAGCGAACGACGAGAAATACCGACTGCCATAGCAGCAAGTGCAAGACGCTCAATCTCAAGATTACGCATCATGTGAATCAGAGCACTGCCTTCATCACCAACCATGTTGGAAGCAGAAACTACGCAATCATCAAACACCAATTCTGCAGTATTGGAAGACCTCATCCCAGTTTTGTCCATTATCTTCTGAC
>CAXRJY010000205.1:0-3962 GCA_964230915.1 Candidatus Poseidoniaceae archaeon
TGAACGCGTCACCGAGTGCCCGATTACAGGGTGCAGAGTGAACCTGTTCAAGGTTGAGAATCTCATTCGATGTGATTCAGATCCAAGCGTTTGCGTAGACTGTTCCAATCACTGACCGTTGCGGTGATATCGATTGAACCACCCTTCATCGCTTCCATTTCATCGTTGCGAGAAGCCGGCATTCGTACTAGAACTTCGATATCATCACCGACTATATTGCCAGTCAGAGAACGGCCACTCTTCAGGTATTCAGAAAGCCCGATTCCCAATGTTCTCTCGACGTTATCAACCTCGATGGAGAATGAATAGGATGCTCCTTCCATCTCATCGATGATCGCACTTCTTTCACTGGCGAATCTTGCTTCTGATAATTGAACTATCAAATCATGTAATGGAATTGATGCTTCGGCTACTGGTACAGGCTCTGTCTCCGGTTCCGGTTCTTCAATCACTTCTTCCACCGGTGGCTCCGGTTCTGGCTCAGCGACGATTTCCTCCACTGGTTCAGCGATTTGTTCGACAGGCTCTGGTTCAGGTTCAGCAGCGATTTCTTCCACCTTTTCAATGACGTCTTCTACCTTGGAAACAGCGCTTGATCTTGCAGCTGCAGCAACTCCTACTGCTGCTACTCCGGCAGCGACTCCTGCTGCTGCTTTGGCTTTCTTGGCGTCGACCTTGAGTTTGATGGCATCGATATTCTCGAACAATTTTGATTGGACCTTCATCCTGACCGGCTCTGGCAGAGCGCCCAATTTCCCATCGAAGGTTTCTACTGACATCATCTTCAGTTCAGCGGTATCCAGTTCTGATTCCATTATGGTCTTCTGCAGACTTGCTCCCATCTCTTCAGCCATGTTGTTGATTGCATCTTCATCGAATTCTTCGATTGTTTCCATCATGTTTGGAGGAGGGGTTGGGAGGGCGGAACCGATGTCAGCCGCTTTCACTTCATCGATCATGTTTGGAGGTGGAGTTGGGAGTTTGTCAGCGCTTGATGATTCACCTACGCTGAAGTCGATTTCTGCGACCTGTTTGGCTATTGTAGGGTCATCAGCATCATGTAGGCGAATAGACCACTCGCCTTCTCCAGGAGAAGGGAAAGACAGTTTGCCACTGGTGTGCCCTTGGAGGTAGAGGAAACTAGTTGTTGCAGCATCGTTCAAGGCTTCACTGCCACTCTTTATTTCTGCGGGAACAATTCCTACCCATGCTTTGCTGGAGGCGGGCCATGGAGGTGCCTTGAAGCGCACTGATATCTCTTCGTCGACCCCCCAATTCTCCTTCTCCATGCTCAAGCTGGCGCTTTCGTCAAGCATTTCATTTGGTACAGGCGCAGTAGTGGCGCCCAGCGTATCGGGATTGAATACCTGAATTTCACCTGCAGCAGCAGCGGCTTTCGCAGCAGCAGCACTGGCCACACTTCCTCCAATGACCACGGAAACGATACTGAAACAGCAAGCCATGGAACTCATGGTTCCAAGAACTCCCTCGCCGCCTCCAACCGCTCCCCAAATTACAGATAGGAAGAGTAAGAATCCTGCTAGACCAAACCAAGCATTCTGCTTCTTTGGACCTGCTGGGTGGGATGCAAGTTCCTCCAATTGGCTCCCCATCATGCTATGCACAAGATGGCCTGAGACTTGAACACTGTCACGTCACGGCCATGTCATGGTTGGCCATTCATTTTCATCTCCATGTTGCCATGGTAGTGTGCACAGAACACTTTCAACTTCTTCCAATGTGGATAGGTCTCTTTCGATCTGGACTCTGTGTAACCAATTCTTCAGCCGCCCTAGTCGTCTTCCTTGTTCTATACCGGTCTGACGCATCAGCCAATTTCCATCGGCCAATGGTTCGGTGCAACTGTTTATTGGAATGCTTCGTAATCTTGCCTTGAGGTCTTCAAATGCACCCTTTCGGACATCTGTCCACTCATTCTGCCAGGCTTCATCAAGAGCCAGAAATTCGTTGATATCCTCTCCGACGGTATTTCTGAACAATCTCATCAATCCTTCATCCGAATCAATCGGCGCAGTTCCCAGCCAAGAATGGAACTTGACCACGCCTGTAATGAAGGCATTCGGTGCTTTCAAACGCTTTAGCGTGGCAAAGGCTGCATCCTTGTCTCTATCTTTGAGCAATACCGCGAATCTCATCTCTGCTGCGATTTGAGTTGAGACACTGCGTAGGACCCGAATCCTCCTGTCATCGTCAGCAGTATGGCCCCCAATAATCAGGTCAAGGACTCCATCCTTTGCCATTCTTGCAAGTACCCTTCCTGCATTGGGGGCGGATGATATTCGAAGGAACTCTTGCCAGATTCTCTCCATGGCGACATTTTGAAGCATATTCTGTCTTTCAATCATGGCTAGTTCCAATTCGAGGTCAGTGTTCCAATCCGCTCCATCACCCTGGTCAAGGAATCGATATGCTCGCATGACTCTGAGTCCATCTTCAGATAATCTGAGGCTGGCAGATCCTACTGCTCTCAATCTATGGGCAGCGAGGTCACTGAGCCCAGAATGAGGGTCGTATAATTCTCTGCGACCGATATCAACAGCCATCGCATTGATGGTGAAATCCCTTCTTTCAAGGTCCAGTGCTAGTGAAGTCGTCATTTCGACAGAATCGGGGTGGCGTCCATCTTGGTAACCACTTTCACAGCGCAGAGTAGTTACTTCATGATTGATACCATCCATCACAACGGTCATCGTGCCGAACTGTTTGCCAGTAGGAATTGTTTGTTCAAAGAGTTCTTCGATTTCATCAGGATTCAACGAGGTGGCGATATCATGGTCTTTCGGTACTCTTCCTCGCATCGCTTCTCGAACCGCGCCACCAACCAACCAGACTCCACCACCAAATTCGGCGATGGTTGAATGGATATCGAGAACAGCAGATGGTAGATCATCGACCCACGACAATCGTTCATCAGGGATTGGAGCAGGAGCAACATCGGCTTCAAATCCCATTGGAAGGTCCGACATCGGGTCTGCCTGCGACGATGTGATGATGACTATTTTCCTTGTTGGACAAGCGAAAGGATGTTACTTGAATACTTACACGCCAGCGGTATGTCTGATGGCGGCGATGTGTTCAAAAGGTGGGATTCCTCTGAGCCAGCAGTACATTTGGTGCCAATTGATTGGCTCAAACCACATGAGGAGATTCACGAAAAAAATGTATTGCAATTGCAGAAGATGACCTTGCGCTGGAAAGGATACACCAAGCCATTGCTGGTAGACATCAAGACTGGTTCAATCCTTGATGGGCACCATCGATATCGAGTAGGCCTGAATCTAGGTCTTAGAAGAGTTCCAGCCATGTTGTTCGATTATCTGAATGATGATTCAATCACCGTTGAGGCTTGGCCCTCAGCAGGATTTGAATTACTTGAGAAACAGGACATCATTGATATGAGTATGTCAGATGAATTGTTTTCCCCCAAGACCAGCCGTCATATCATTGAATCAGAGGTACCTCCGATTCACGTTCCTCTAGAAATATTGAATCAAGAGGATTGATGACTTTTCAGCATGGTTTGCCATAAGCGATTCCCTTTCCCCTTCAACTTACTCGCTAACTCAGGTTCAGATGCGATATTGAATGATGCCTCCATCATGACTCCTTGTCGGTTGAAGGCCAAGTTTGTTTCAGAATCCTGCCTTCCAAGAAGAACTGAAGCCAATTCGGAATTGTTCTTGATTCTGAGCCCGTCGAGAGAGATCAATTCATCGCCAGGAAGAAGTAGGTCTCGTAGTGGAGAATCTGGAAGGAAACTCTGAACATATAGCCCACCTTTCTTGCTTGTCAGATTAAGTCCTAACCACCCTTTTGGTTTCTTATCGTCTTCTTCTGGAGAGACCATTTCAAGTCCCATTTTACGCATCGCTTCTGCAGGATCCGGTCGAGCAATCTCCTTTGTCAGTCTATCGAGCATTGCTCCCAGTCTTGCACCACCT
>CAXRJY010000206.1:0-3933 GCA_964230915.1 Candidatus Poseidoniaceae archaeon
GAGTTTCAACAGCCAGCAAATTGCATACCATTGTTCTGGGTGGAAACTATTCTTGGGACATTGTGAATGGAACATTCGGAGAGGATTTCAGAGCACTGAACCTGACAATGGAACCTTCCGATGCACGTGTTGGTCAATTGATGATCTATGATAATGAAACACTCTGGGATGAGAATGTTCCTGAATGGAGGCCGGCTGAGATAGTAGCTACCAATAATGAGTCTGGAGTTTCTTGGTCAACTTTCAGTTCTCCATCGGGAGACTTTGAGTTCTACTTGCCATACGGCAATTATTCGGTGGATGTTTTGATAGAAGAATTGAATATCAATAATGTGTCTTTCAACGTCTCTGACGATATAGATGGCAGTGAGTGGACAATGGTTGGAGAAGATGTTGCTTTGACATTCATTACCATCCAGACCTTCTTGGATATTCTTGGGGATGGAGTCTATGAGAATGGAACTGCAGTCAGCGTGGATTTCTCACTCAGACCAATACATCTCAATCATGGAGATTGGGACAATGTTTCCTCAGATCATGGAGGATGGGATGAAGGGAATTTCACTTTAGAATTAGAAGCAGGTGAATATGAGGTCATAATCAATTCTCAGAACATCAGCAATGAGTCTGCACGACTACAGTATGAAACCGATAAATCATGTTCGGTTCAGGGCTCTGAAGTGCCATGTTTCAATCTGAAGGTACCATTGGGTGATGTTGAGGAACCGTTCTTGATAGCTCTTGAACCAAAATGGCTGTTGACTGCACAAGTGCTACACTTGGCTGAAGGTCTTGATAATGCCACTATTGATTTCTACAGTATAGATGGCAGTATCTCCTCCTTCGAGGTTGAGACGAATGCGACAGGACATCTACAGAGTTATGTTCCTATTGGAGATTGGCATGTTATTCTCGATCAAACGCAACGCGGCGATTATTTCCTTGAGATGCAAGAGACGCTTAACATATCGGAAAGCAGTGACCGAGCAGACCTAGTTTGGAACACCGTGAGTTCGACAAACGTTTCAATCAACTTGACAGAGGCAGAGACTGGTGTCCCATTGACGGGGTACACGGTAACTGCTGTTAGCAATGATGGATTAAGAAATGTCAGTATTGGCCCTAGTAATGCAAATGGAATCGCAGCAGGAACTTTGACCACTGGCGAATGGACTTTCTTCCTCAATAAATCGACCACCAAGGAGCGTTGGTTGATCGAAGAAGGAGAATATGTCGAAACCATTTCAATCCTCAATGCCGCAGAAGATATGAATTTCAGTTTCGAGGCAACCAAGACCATTTTACTAGGTGGAAAGATTTACTGGGATCTTGATTGTCAAGGCATAGCGGGTGATTGTGATGGTATTCCAGATGTTCAAGTAGAGGTTGTCAGTGATAATCTAACAGTCAACTTGACCACGGATGCTGATGGTGTGTGGCAAATATTCGCTCCTATCTTGACTAATTATTCGATCAATGTAAGCAAGGAAGGTTTTGCTTCTTCATACTATGAGGATGGAATTAACATCAACTCATCATACATTCCCGCAACTGATCTTGCATTGTCAGCAGGAAATGTATCTGTTTCGGGAGAAGTAACTCACCTGCTTGGAGATGTATCCATTCTTGGTAACACTAGTGTGGAACTCTATCCAATAGTCGGTAGAGATCTTGAGATGGTAGTTGCAGATGTAGTTCTGAATGGCACGACACTTGAATGGAATGCTGAAGTAACACCTGGAGATTGGGCTGTTTGGGCGATCCAAGAAAATGCTGCTGAAAGTGACTATTCGGTTGCTATCGGTATGTTGAGCGCAAATGTCTCTGATGGCGGAACAGCGAATATCGAGATGAGTAATGGTGGCTGGGTCTCCATTGCCAGTGAATGGGACGATTTCCGAATTCAACAACATCACATTGGTGAGACTGAAGTGGAAGGTGCCATGATGAATGGAACTCCAGTGGTCGAATTGGACCTTGGAGATGGTATTGTCTTTGAATTGGCATCTACTTCAGATGGGACATTCAATCTGCTATTACCTTCCGGAAGCGTATCGTTCTCAGTTTCATTCTCGACCAGTGAGATGGGAATGGAGATGAATTACACTGGTGGAGTAAGTTTTGATGTAGTTGCAGGTGTTTCTCAGGCTGAGAAGACCATGACGGCTTCTCGACCAACTAGACATGATGTCACCTTTGAGATAGTCAGCGTGATTTCTGGAGCTGCAGATGTCGATGAAGATGACAAGAAATCAATGACTGCAATCGAGAAGGCTGGAGATGATGATGAACCTGGTGCATACCAAGATATCATCATTGAAGCCAAGGTCACTTATTCTGGAAATCAAGCAAATTCCATCTTCGCCTTGACAGGTGATGCTGGCGCACTTCATGATTCTCAACATTGGAACATTACTTTCCTGTCTAATGAGACGGCTGACGAATGGAACAGTACTCACAGTATCGAACTTGGATTGGGAGAGAATCTTTCTGCACCTGGAATAAATAACCAGACTTTCAGGTTCAAGATACAACTTCCTACCCAGAACATCGCTCGTTCCTATGATACTAATCACTCGATTGGAATCACCTTCAAGGCTGGTACTATCCTTGCTGGTGAACTAGGTCTTGAAGTCCATGTCCCACAAAGAAACAGTATCAGGTTGGATAGTGTTCCTGAAGGTAGCAAGATCGGCGTTCCACCCGGTGGCGAGACAGCGATTGATATCGAATTAACCAACCTTGGGAATGGGGAAGATACCGTTCGATTTGAGTTGGATTCATCCGCTTTGCCAGAAGGCTGGAGTGCCACACCAACTAATTCCACCATGGTGTTGAGTTCTAATCAGTCCAGGCCACAAAGTTTCACTATTCATGCGCCATCGGATGCAGACGATGGAACCTACTCAGTTTTCATCAATACAACTGATGAGACCGGCTCACCATTCATAGATGAAGAGGGAGAAGTTGTGGAGCAAATCGCAATTCAGGTCAGCATCGCTAGAGCTAATCTGAAGGTTCTCGCCCTCGAAGTTGAGGGTGAAGCATTGTACCAACAGGAAAACACAATCTCAGTGGTTGTTCAGAATACAGGTACTCTTGATGCAGAACCTGTAGACCTCACTGTCGAAGTCTCAGGCTTGCAGGATGGTGTTGAAGAAAGTACTGCAACCGTAATTTCGGTTCCTGCTGGTGAAACAGTAACTGCAACTATGACATTGGATCTCAGCAATGCATCATTGGGCAATATCGAATTGACTGCATATGCGACAACAACAGTGGAATCTGTTTCAGGTGGAGACTCCGCAGCATATTCAAAAATCATCGAAGTCAATGCTGATGCACCTGATGAGCCAAATACATGGCTACCTTGGATTATCATTGGAGTAATATTATTCGGAATTTATGCAGGAATGAAGGCAATGGCTGCGCGCCGTGGTCCTAAATTCTGATTTGAATGTAGGTTGGTAT
This sequence comes from Candidatus Poseidoniaceae archaeon, assembly GCA_964230915.1. Classification (GTDB taxonomy): domain Archaea; phylum Thermoplasmatota; class Poseidoniia; order Poseidoniales; family Poseidoniaceae; genus UBA226. The sequence continues at coordinate 3,472 of CAXRJY010000206.1, forward strand.
TCCCCACGAGGGTTCAAGAGCCATCTGCAACAGCATGAATGTGGGGATGGTATGGTCGATGAGTTGCGTAACCTCGATTTCATTCCTGAACCCGAGGATGCGAGAATACTGAGTGCTGCTGACCCTAATCTATTGGGCCACCAACAAGGCTTCCGCGCTGCCGTGACTGGTTGGGAACCAGATATTCCTCCACAAGCACCATTGACACAAAAAAGGCTCATAGGTGGCAGAATCCCCTATGCGCTATTGATCATCGTGCTTATGGCCACTACTTCATGGTGGGGTCTGGACCAGTGGTTGGGAGTTTCTGAGGTTCAATATCCGGATTCTGAATGGGCATATGAGGAAACGCGCATAAGAGAATTGCAGACTGAATATGGACTTGAGGGCAGTGGAGTAAATGTGTGTATGGTGGATACAGGAATCAACCTTGACCATACGGACCTTGGAAGCGCAAATGTC
>CAXRJY010000207.1:0-2788 GCA_964230915.1 Candidatus Poseidoniaceae archaeon
GGCAGCTACTCTTCAGCAGCAATTGATGCCTGAACAGATGGAGGTCCAGATGGGTGGGATGAAACCAATGATGTTCACGTTTATCTTCATCATTGCAATTTTTGCTTGGGTAGGAGATGTCGTGGATGGTTTTCGCGTGAGTTATATTTCACTCCCATGGGAAGAGCATTGGAATATGAGTAGTGGCCGATTCCTGTTCTTCCCTGCATGGATATGTGCCTATATCTGTATGTCAGCGCCATTGGGAAGAGCAGTTGATAGACACATCAAATTGCTGAGATTCAAGAATCACCCCGTAGTTGTCGCTGGTGAAAGTATTCCAGAACCGCACCTACATTTGATTCAAACCAAGGAAACTGGTGGCTCTCGTTCAAGGCATAAGCGGCAACAAAGAAGAAGCAGAAGTAAAGGAAAATCAAAATCAAAGCAAACAGGCAGCATCATTACGACTGCGGTATCGGCAAGAACTCCCCCAAAACAGGGCACTGCTTGTCCAGAATGTGATGGCGAACGTGTTGAAAGAGCAGGTAGTGGTGAATTGAGATGCGTGATTTGCAGGCATCAATGGAAGTGATCCTTTGTCGAGGATAACCGTCAGCGGGAAGGCTGGAAGTGGTACCAGCACACTTGTCAAGGGTCTTTGTGAGCACTATGGTTGGAGTTTCATGAATGGCGGGATAATTTTCCGCAACGAAGCAGAGCAACGGGAAATGGACCTTGTTTCATTTGGCGAATTGTGCAAACAGGACCTATCGGTTGACAGGGTTCTCGATGAAAAATTGAAATCTTTCATCAGCGACGAAAATGGGCCTGAAGTAGTCGAAAGCAGATTGGCTGGCTGGTGGTCGCATCAACTCAATATGCAAGGAATCAGATTGTGGTTGGAAGTTTCATTGGAAGAAAGAGCCAGAAGAGTTGTTGACCGTGAAGGAGGCTCGTTGGAGCAGAGAATCGGAGAGATAGAAGCCAGAGAAGAACTCGACCTACAACGTTTCATGGAACTCTACAATCTCGATCCTTCAGACCCAACTCCGTATACCAATATCCTGAATACCGATACGATGAGTATAGAAGAGGTCCTCTCCGAGGTTTGCAATATCATAGAGGGGGATGAATGACATGGCGCGTATTTCATTATCTGAAGCCAATACCTCTGTAGAGCATGGCAAACGCCCTGCTGCAAGGACGCTTGAGGAGCGAATGGAAAGAGGATTGATCCTACTGGATAAATCAGCGGGACCCACTTCTCATCAATTGACATCTTGGGCAAGAAACCTGTTCGGTCTAGAGAAGATGGGTCATGGTGGTACCCTCGATCCGTTTGCAACTGGAGTTCTACCCCTATTGCTTGGAAAATCAATGCGTCTGACATCTAATCTCCTCAATCATGACAAGACCTACATTGCGGTTCTGAAGATTCACGGAGGTATCGAAGATGAGAAACTCGATGCAGCATTGGAAAGACAGACGGGAAGAATCTACAACGTTCCACCTGATATCTCTGCGGTCAAGGTTCAGGTCCGAACAAGAAGAATACGTCGATTGGATAGACTGGACGATGATGGAGCACATGTTGCAATTGAGATCGATTGTGAAGCCGGCACCTACATTCGAACCATGGCTAGAGACATTGGCTTGTTGATAGGTAAGAAGACCGAGTTGGTCGAGTTACGAAGAACTGCAAGTGGGATTTTCAGTATCGATGACTGCGTTTCGATGGAAACTCTTGCTGATGCATGGTGGCTATGGAGTGAGAAGGGTGATGATTCCGCATTGATGCAGATCATTCAGCCGATGGAGCTACTGGTACATTCTCTACCTAGTATTGTCATCAAGGATGCTGCTGCTGCCAGCATAGCCCATGGCGCACCATTGTTGCGCCCTGGAATGGTCAGCATTCCAGACGGCCTCAAAGCAGGACAGGAAATTACCCTCCACACAATCAAAGGAGAACTCGTGGCAATTGCCGAGATGCTACTTGATGGAACTGAAGCTATAGCACTCAAACATGGAGAAATCGCAAAATCTACCTCTGTTCTGCTGCCAGTGGGAGTCTATCCCAGGCACAAGGCTTGATTACGCCTCTATGTATTCCTCATACGTCCATTCATCCGTCTCGATGCGGATCTTCAATTCGCTCATTTTCCCACACTCCACCCTTCTTGTAATCCGGAGATTACAGGCCCCCACAGCCAGAAGAGTATCTCCTTCTGATACCTGCTGCTTATGAGTATTCTCTGATTTTTCGCGTTTATCCGCCATATGGTGCGTGATTTAGCCAATAAACCAGTACAACAGGACAATCATTCGATTTTCCTGATTCCTTTGGGTGCGAATAATAGGAATACGACGATAACCCCCATGATGGCAGCGGCAGTAGCCCCTATCTTCACTTCATTTGAGATCCCCGATGAAGTAGAGTCTGTTGTTTGCCCCCCACTTTCTATAGTGATAACTGCGACTGTAGTTGCCGCCTCATTATTTTCTTCATTCGATTCTCTAATCTCAAGTGAATAATCTACAACCACAGTCAACATGACAGCATTGTCATCAGCAGGAACCTCCCAATCACAGACCGCCCTGCGCAATTGACCTGGAGATACTAGATCAATGATGGCAACATCAAACAAATGGCCGTCAGCAAGACAACGAATGGAAATGAAATGAGCATCTTCCTGCCCATCATTTCGCACCCAGCCAACCACTTCGACAACATCTCCCGCAGAAACAGTATCAACTCCTCCATCTGCTTCAACACTCTCAACATACAGGTCTGGCAATGCCTGAG
>CAXRJY010000208.1:0-3498 GCA_964230915.1 Candidatus Poseidoniaceae archaeon
GTCCTCAGTAATGCGACTGACGCAGGATTCAGTAGGAAAAAAGGGCCTGCCAAGAAGGGCCCAAAAGGTAAGCCAGTGCTGAATTGGCATTATTTTGATACAGATGGAAAGAGAATCAAGGACAAGGACGAAATCACCAGAATAAATGCATTGGCAATCCCTCCTGCATGGAGTGATGTCTGGATCTGCTCAGATGTTCGAGGTAACCTGCAAGCGGTTGGACAAGATGCGAAGGGACGCAAGCAGTATCGCTACCATGCTGATTGGACAAAGACAGTGGGCGAGATAAAATTCGACTCAATTCTTGGATTTGCCAAGGCACTGCCAGCAATCAGAGCGGCGGTCAAGAGGGACCTTGAATTGGATGGAATGCCCAAAGCCAAGGTTGTAGCATTGGTCATCTGGTTGATGAATATGTACAGTATCAGAGTTGGGAGTGATGAATATGCACAGAAGAACCAGACTTACGGATTGTCTACCCTGAAAGAAGGCCATTTCACAACCATCACTGGCAGTAAAGCAGAAGGCGACCTTGATATCAAATTGAAATTCACTGGTAAATCCGGTAAAGAATGGAAGCGCACTGTCGAGGATGATGACATCTGTCGCTTGATAATCGCTTCTGGAGACGTGGGTGGGAAGGATAAGAATCAGGACCTGTTCATGTATGAGGATGAGGATGGCGAAGCAAGGGACTTGAAGGCCGAACACATCAATGAATATCTCAATGAAGCCAGTGGAGGTTCTTACACAGCCAAGGATTTCCGTACTTGGAGGGCATCATGGAATGCGGCTGCAGGTTTATCGGAATTCGACACACCTGAAACTGTCAAAGATCGGAAGAAGTTGGAACAGGTCGTGGTTTCAGCAGTTTCAGACCATCTGGGAAATACTCCCGCAGTCTGTCGTTCTTCATACATTCATCCGGCAGTCATTCAGGATTGGATGGAAGGCGTGTTTGAAGAAAGGTGGATAAAATCATCCATCAATGCAAAGAAGATTAGAGGCCTTACCAAGTCAGAATACATCACACTGGCATATCTGGAAAGCCGAAAATGAATCATTCTTCTTTGAGGAATCCATATCTCCAGTCTTGAGGTGGTACGAAAGTTTCCTTGATCGAGCGAGGAGATACCCACCGCAACAGATTCAATGGACTACCTGCCTTGTCATTGGTTCCACTCCATCTGGCTCCTCCAAATGGCTGTTGGCCTACTACTGCACCTGTTGGCTTGTCATTGATGTAGAAATTTCCTGCACTGTAGCGGAGTGCATCCATGGCCAGGTCAACTGCATCCCTATCAGTTGCGAAGATTGAGCCGGTTAGAGCATACGGGCTGGTTCGGTCGCAGATATCCATTATTCCTTCAAAATCATCATCATCATAGACCATGATGGTAAGTATGGGTCCAAAGATCTCTTCTTTGATTGAACGATATTCTGGGTCAGTGGTCAGGATTATTGTAGGTTCAACGAACCAACCTTTGCTGTCATCATATCCGCCACCAACGATGATGTTGCAACTCGGATCATTTCTTGCATGTTCAATGTAGTCTACACATTTGTCGAATGAAGCTTGGTGAATGACCGCAGTCATGAGGTTGCTGAAATCCCTCGGGTCTCCCATCTTGATCGATTGGACTTCATTCACCAAATCGCCAGCGATGTCATCCCAGACACTTGCCGCGACATAGGCTCTACTTGCAGCACTACATTTCTGCCCTTGATATTCAAATGCACCACGCAATAGTGCAACCAGTAGTCCTTTGCGGTCTGAACTGGAATGTGCGACGATGAAATCCTTACCACCAGTCTCTCCTACGATTCGCGGATATGAGCGAAGTCTTGGAAGGGTCTCAGAAATCTGTTTCCACAATCCTTGGAAGATGGTGGTAGATCCGGTGAAATGCAGTCCTGCGAAATCGGGATTGGACAATGCGGTATCGACGATCATCTGCGGTTTACCAGGGATGAAATTGATGACTCCTGCAGGTAGACCAGATTCGTTCAGTAATTGCATGATCTTCCAGTTGGAAAGGTACGATGCCTTCGACGGTTTCCAGACCACAGTATTTCCCATCAATGCAGGTGCACTCGGTAGATTGGCAGCAATACTGGTGAAGTTGAAGGGAGTGACAGCAAGCACGAATCCTTCCAATGGTCGTACTTCGCTACTGTTCCACATCCCCGGTCCACTGATGGGTGGTTGTAGGTCTTCGTAGATGTCTCGTGCATAGTCGACATTGAAGCGGAAGAAATCAATCAACTCACAGGCGCTGTCAATTTCTGCTTGATGACAGGTCTTTGATTGGTTCAGCATCGTTGCTGCATTGATTTCATCCCTACGAGGGCCAGCCAAAAACTCCGCAGCTCTCAGGAAGACTGCCGCTCTTTGCTCCCAGTCCATTCTCCCCCATGTCCCTTGAGCCACGACTGCTGCTTCGCATGCGCGTGCCACTTCTTCGGGTCCTGCTAGATGCACTTTGGCGATGACATGACCATGGTCATGCGGCATCACTTGTTCGACTATGTTTCCAGTGTAGACCTCCTCGCCACCGATGTAACAAGGAATCTCTACCACTTCATTCGATTGCCGTTCAAGTTCTTCTTTGAGCGATGCTCTTTCTGGTGAGCCCGGAAGAAAACCGAGCACCGCTTCGTTGTGCGGAGAAGGTGGTCGAGATACGCGGTTGGTGGTCGTCATGTCGATGGCCCATGGATGCCTGTTATTCATGATTGCGAATCAAGCCTGAGTTGAGTGGAGGGCAGTTGATGACAGTCTTCAAGGACTGTTCCAGCATCGAGTATGCATGGATGGTCCTCCTTTGCGTACCGCCTGTTTCGATGAGCATGTTGCCTGTGGAGGGAATATGGTTGATTTCCATGGCTTTGAATTGCCCATATGGTATTCCAGTATCAGTGAAGAACATCTTGCTACGCGTTCAACTGCAGGTTTGTTCGATGTTTCCCACATGGGATTCTTCAGATTCTCTGGAGATGGAGTCTGTCAATGGTTGGAGAGCATCTCGACTCAGAAAGTTTCCAACATTCCTGCGGGACGTTGTGCATATACCCATTTTCTCGATGAAAATGGAAGCATCATCGATGACATGATTTTCTCAGTCACAGACCAACAGTCAGTCATCGACAGCGGTTGCGGAGAGTGGCAGAATCCATCTGAAACTGCAATTCTTGGGGTTCCAAATGCCAGCATGATTCAAACGATGTTGAATTGGTTCAACAAGCATCTTCCTGATGATGGTTCTATCACGTTAGAGAACCTTTCCGATGCAACTTCCATTCTTGCTCTTCAAGGTCCTGCTTCGCCTGAGATCTTGGCCGAAGTTCTTGGTAGCGAGAACGTTGTTGGGCGCTTCAAGGGTCAGGCTATTGCACCTAATGCGGATGGCTTCACTGGATGGATACAAGGCACTGGATACACCGGCGAGCGTGGGTTTGAAATTTTCATTGCCAATGAAGTGGCTCCATCGTTATGGC
>CAXRJY010000209.1:0-6201 GCA_964230915.1 Candidatus Poseidoniaceae archaeon
TCTCGAAGATAATATTCAACATGTTTGCATCGTTTTCATCTAAAAACATATTTCTGATGTATGCTTTGTTCACTACTACATTGTATGCAAGACTGATATTATTCCCTATCACAGATCCATTACTATTTTTGACAGTAACCCATGAGGTGTGCGTTTCCCCTTGCCCTACACACTTACCGCCATATCGATGAATTGATCTGAGACTTGTAAGATCTCTCGGATAGGTTGTATCTTCGCTCCCATTGAAAGTGTGAATCAAGGTCAAACCTGTATTGGAAAGTGCATACACTTCCTGAATAGTTCCATCGGGATCACCACAGATCAAGCGCGTTTCATCAGCAGAAACTCTCGCTCCATCTGAATCCACCCATCTCCACCCTGACGCACAATTGACTGATTGAATGACTGACATGTTGGATACATCAACAACATGCAATCCTGTTGTGTTCCTGGCTATGAACAGTGTTCCATTCAATCCACGTATCCAAGTGAAATCTCCGACAAGATGTTCGCCCTGCGGTGACAACTCTGAATCAGCAGATGCTTGAGGACTCATCAAAGGAGCCAATCCGGCAAGCAGCATGATGGATACCATCAAGCAGAAGCGGCCGCGCATGAGTCTCGATGATTGAAATCTGAAATAATCACTTCGGCAACCAACAACCTCAGAAAATTGCCAATCGCGGGGTTGATGAACCCCTGACACCGGTCCATGGCCGATGAGCGAAACTTGGCAGGTCGGCAAACTCGCCCACCATCTGCGTGACATCCTACGCAACTCGGATGTCAAGTCGGTTGCTGTACAGGGTGAATTGACCCAATACAAGGTCGCTGCAAGCGGCCACGCCTACTTCTCACTCAAGGATGATGATGGTAAACTCGATTGCGTCGCATGGAGGAGCAAGGCACAGCATTTTCCAAATGATCTCAAGGATGGAATGCAGGTCGTGGTCATCGCCTCGGTCGACCTCTATCCTCCCCAAGGACGATTACAGATGCAGGTGGAACAACTCAAGCCTTTGTCAACAATTGGTTTGCTAGAGGAAGTCAAGCGTAAACTCATTGAGAAACTACAACAGAATGGCGATCTCGAGCGTTTGCGACGAACTTTGCCTTTCATTCCAAAACATGTTGCCATAGTGACTGGGGCTGGTTCTGCTGCATTGGCCGATATGTTGAGAATAAGAGATGAACGTTGGCCAAACATCCGTTGTACAGTAATTGAGACAGTGGTTCAAGGACAAGATTCGCACACCATGTTGCCGCGTGCTCTACGCGCAGCGTATTCCTTGAATCCAGATGTAGTAGTGGTTGGAAGAGGAGGAGGGAGCCCTGAAGACCTATGGTCGTTCAATCTAGAGCCAATCATCGAAGCCATCCTCGAAAGTCCTGTTCCAATCGTTTCGGCTGTGGGCCATGAATCAGATCACTTGGTCAGCGACTTGGTCGCCGACCACAGGGCTGCAACTCCCACACACGCCATGGAGATGGTCATTCCAATTCGCGGCGATCACGACATCTATCTCGACGAATTCACCGACCGTATCGGTGCTGCACTGAATCGATGGGTCTCCAGACGCAAGGAAAAACTAGACTCGTTGGCAGCACGACTCAGATCCGCTCCCCTCATCGGTCTTGGCAAGGCACGGCAATCACTGTTGATGCTGAAGAATTCCTTGAGCCGCTCAGCTGATGCACGCTTGCAACATGAGAGGCGCAGAGTCGAGCGATGTAGAGCAGTATTACAGTTGACCGACCCCGATGCCGTCCTTAAACGCGGTTGGAGTCTAGTGAAGGACGTTGACGGAAAACTGGTTAGAAGCAAAGACGTTGCAGCAAAGGCAGCAAGCCTGAGTTTGACATTCCATGATGGCGACATCGCCGTCAAACCGATGGAGGAAGATTGAGATGAATTACAGAGAAAGAATGGAAAGGCTGGAAGAAATAGTACGAATATTAGATACTGGAGAAAGTGAACTTGATGAGACGCTTGCCCTCTTTGAAGAAGGCAGGAAACTATTGAGTGAATGCAGCAAGGAACTTGAGGAAGCAGAAGGAAGTCTTCGTAAGTTGACGGTCGAGGAAGCGGAGCAATCAAACGACGAATCATGATGGTGAGTGCATGAGCGAAAGAAAACGAAAGGCTGCTCTTCGTCACGCCGCCTCCGTTCTCGATTCATGGCCTGAGCCACACGGCGCTGAGAAGATCAATGTCATTGGTGCTGATGTGGTGGATGGATTACTGCGAATCGCAATTCAGCCTGCAAGGCCTCAGTGTCCATGTTGTTTGGTGGACCTTGAGGCTCTGCGAAACGAATTGATGAAAAAGAAAAGCATCGATAATGTTCACCTCGAAGTGATGGGTATTCCTGCTGCCAATCGCTGGACTAGAGCAATCAACTCATGAAACGTTGCAATCGGTTTTCGAGCCGAGAAATCCCGCCACCTGCCCATTGTTTTACGACTTCACCATCAACGAAAATCGCATTGAAAGGAAGCATTTCAACTTCAGAAACCCATGGTTGAGCAATTTTGAAACGGCCTAAACCTGGCTGATCAAGAAGAATCTTGGCAATCTTGATTCCTTCGAATGGTGAATCCCAAGCATCCAATTCCTCAGTCCACTCATTGCAAGCGGCACAAGTGGTCTTACCAAGCATTAGAACGGCAATGCCTTCTGACAGAAATTCCTGCCAATTAGTACCATCGAGTATTTCGATGTACATCCCCTCTAGTTCAAGCGACGTAATCCTCGCCTTTCTTCCAGTCAGCCCCACAAAGGCCGCCTGCTTGAGTAGCTTGGCAAGTTCGCAAAATCTCATTTGGACTGCGTCCAGCATCCATTCCATTGATGCTATACATCTGTACATTCCCATCACCATCGACAAGAACTGTTCCCCTGAAACCGACTCCAACCGCTTCATTCATCATCCCAAATGCGCGAGTGACACTGTGTGTAGTATCTGCTAGAACTGGGTGAGTTATTCCCTGCGGGAAAATATCTCTGTCTGCAAACCATGCATTATGACTGTACCAAGAATCGGTCGAGCAACCGATTACAGTTATGCCATCATCCTCAAATTCTTCTTTCAGATTCTCGAAGCCGACAATCTCGGTTGGGCAGATGAATGTGAAATCCAATGGGTACCAGTAAATGAGGTACCATTCACCTTCCAATTCGCTGCTGCTCATTACTTTCTTCTCACCATTTGCATATACTGTGGCGGACCATTCTGGTGCTGCTTTTCCAATCATGTTACTCACTAAAATCACTCCTTGATACGGCGATTTAGTTGCTTGATATGAATGCTTGTACCTGAGAATCCGACAACTTCACAGGTCGAATGGGTCAAGATGCACTATCTGCTCGATATCAATTCTCTTGTATCCCCGTTGTTCTGCATAGTCTGCACTACGTTTCAACATCCTTTTCATCCATCCCAACATCATCAATGACTTCATTTCAGACAACCTTTCGATGAAGCCTTCGGCGCTGTTTCCAAGTACTATCGATTGTCGAATCCCTGCCTCGGTTTGATCTACCACATCATAATACAATTCCAATAACTCATGGATTGCTGCATCTGTGACTGGCATGCCAGCGAAATCCTTGGCCATTCTTCGCAGGCTGGTCGCTGTCAGAATACTGTGTCCAATTCCTGACACTGCATCCACTAATGGGTCTGCTTCCGCTTCCATCAACTGTTTTGCATCTACTGCTGCAGCAATATCAACACCATGATTTTGTAATTTGACCACTTTGTCAAGATGTCTTGGTTTGATTGTGCCAACCCTATCTACTGCTGCAGCCTCTGCAGCAGCTCGAACTGTCGCAGATAGAAATGTCTCAAGATCATCAATACCCCTCTGCACTGCTGCTGAACCTACTGATTCAAGCTTGGCGATTCGTTCAATCATCAACTCACGCGTCCTGTTGTAATTCAATCTCGTACGTTGAGGGTCATCGAGAGTCTTGCGCTCTGAATCTTTGGCTAATGTATCATTCTCCATCGCAGGTACAAGCCTATCCAACTCGGCCAACATCAACTTGACGAGCTTCTCCTTCACTTCTGCCGAAATCCGAAGATCGGTGAATTCAGAAGCGAGAAAGCCGATGTGACTGGTCGACCATGGTTTCGCCATGATTAGTGCGGACACCTTCACCTCAATGAAGATGGCTCAATGGATTCCTCACCATTGGTGTAACCATGGGAAGGCCCCATCAGCAGTTATTGGCTCCATTCCCGCTTCAGTCATCACCCAAGTATCCTCACTGCCAATACTGCCTTCGGGGTGCACTACTTTTGGTTCGATTGCCATTGTATTCCCTGGAATCATAGGCCTATCAAAACCCGCTGCAACAACAGGGCTTTCATCAAGTTCCAGACCGATTGAGTGCCCTAGGAATCTGCTCTGATCCGGCTGCATTCCCATCAGGTGCTCAGAATGACCCAACTCAGCAGCCAATTCTGAACCCTTTACCCAAGCCTCAGCACAAGTCGAACCGCGGCTGAGATCATCGACAACCATCTCCTTGACTGTCAACATATCATCCAATCTAGTCTGCCATTGTTCAGACAATGAACCAGCCACGAACATTCTGGTCATGTCTGCAAGGTAGCCCCGATGGCTATGCAACAAATCAACCAAGACCGGTTCATTCGCCTTGATTTTGGAGAATCCTGCTCCCATTCCCGCTCCCGGATATGGACCTGTTCCACCAACTGCAGCATCAAAGAAAGATGGAATTCCACCTGCTCTGCCTGAAACTATCACTCCACGATCGCATTGCATAGGAAACCTTCGCAAATTGATATTACCTGCGAATCCGGCTTCCCGAGAAACTGATTCAGCGATTGCTACAAGTTCGAGCTCACTCATTCCTTCCCCCCCTTTGGATGCCACAGCATTGAACATCTGCAACTGGATATCTGCAGCGCAACGCATCATTTCAACCTCCCATGTAGATTTGTCTTCTCTCAAGGCATGAACCAATCCAGTGCAATCACCTCCATCACCGAGATTCGAAGAGAAGCGTGCGGCAAAAGCCGAAGGAATTGCACCGTGCTGCAAGGCAGGAGCGCAACCAAGGGCAGCAGAGAATTCCTTCAATCGCGGAAATGCAACAACCTCGTGTGGAGCATCATCTGCACCGGCCTCCCACCTTGCTCTTCTCAAAGAACGTCGAACATATTGCACAGGGGTCGCATCTTCATCGGCAGAAATGAACAAGGAAGCATTCTGGCGCCCCCCAGCAAAGTAGTGAAGATCAACTGGATTTTGAATCAAGGCTCCTGCCAGGCCTTCATCTCTCAGTGCTTGAGACATGGACTCCTGCCGTGTCAACAACTCGGAAACCGGAACTCTCCAGTCCTCACCCTCAGGGCCATTCAAGTCGTCCTCGGACCAAGTCATCAGTGGGTGCAGAGGCGGTGCGATGATGAATACTGCGCGGAATCTCAGGTTTTGAGTTCAAGAACTTCAGTATCTATTCTAGATTGGGAGATATCACAATACTCCTGTGAAATGTCAACTCCAACGTATCTTCGGCCTGTTCTTATTGCAGCAATGGCCGTACTCCCTGAACCAAGGAATGGGTCCAAGACGACATCCCCTGCGAAACTGTACATCTCTATGCATCGTCGGGGTAATTCTACTGGGAAAGGGGCTGGATGCTTGACTCGCTTGGCTGATTCAGTGCTGAATGACCAGATTGATTTTGTCTGCTCAATGAAATCCCCTTTCGCAATGGTATCTTCTCGTCCCGCTTCTTTCTCCTGATTACTGCGTGGAAGTTTGTATTCTCCTTTGCTGTAAACTAAAATGTACTCATGAATATCTCTGAGGCAAGGGTTACTGGCACTCTTGAAGGAACCCCAAGCACAAGATGAGCCTGCGCTCGCTGCCTTGTCCCAGATAATCTCACCGCGCATCAGGAAACCTATCTCCTGCATGATTAGATTGATGTGGCTGGAAAGTGGGATGTACGGTTTCCTTCCAAGATTTGCTACATTAACGACAAGCCTGCCGCCAGATTCTGTAACTCTATATACTTCTCTAAAACAGTTTTCAACCATCGCCCAATACTCTTCATCACTCATTTCGACGTCACTCAGCTTTCCAATATTATAAGGGGGAGAGGTAACTGTTAAAGATTCTCAATTATCTAATAGTTCCTCCATATTTTCTGAACTTTTATTG
>CAXRJY010000210.1:0-4201 GCA_964230915.1 Candidatus Poseidoniaceae archaeon
CTTTTGGAGACGAGAGAGTATTCGTTGAGAAGTACATAGAAGGGGCACAACACGTAGAATTCCAAGTGCTTGGTGATGGCGATTCTGCGATTCATTTTGGCGAGCGATTCTGCAGTATCCAAAGGAGGCATCAAAAATTGGTGGAAGAAGGCCCTTGGCTGGATGATGCCAAGCGCCATGAGATTGGTGATCTTGTATGTAGGGGAGCAGAAGCAGTTGCCTACAAGGGATTGGCAACCTTTGAATTTCTGCGAGATGTTCATGGTGAATTCTACTTCCTTGAGGTCAATCCACGAGTACAGGTTGAACACACCGTCACCGAATTGATCACGGGGCATAATCTGGTACAATTAGGGATTAGAGTTGCCGAAGGTGAAAAGTTGTCTCTTAGGCAAGATGAGATTACTTGGAATGGCCATGCAATTCAATGTAGGATAAATGCCGAGGACCCGAGTCAATTCATTCCTTCACCTGGGAAATTGTGGGACTGCCACTTTCCTTCTGGATATGGAATCAGAGTCGATACTCATGCTCATGTAGGATATGAGATGCCTGGATGTTTCGATAGCTTGCTGGCAAAACTTCTGACTTGGGGCCCCAATCGTGAAGATGCGATTGCAAGAATGCGGTCTGCTCTGGATGAAACCATCTTGGTCGGTGTTGGAAACTTGATTCCACTACATCGTAGAATCATGGATGAGGAGGATTTCCTTGCGCGAAATGTGACCATTCAATATATCGACACTCATCAGGGATTATTGGGTTGATAATATGGATGTTGTAATGATTGGTAGTTTGGCCTACGATAGTGTTGAGAGTCCTGCAGGAGCAATCGTGGAAGGATTAGGCGGTTCAGCAACCTTTGCAGGAGTTTCTGCTTGTCGATTGAATCGTTTCGTTGATGGAGGAATTGACATCGGAGTTGTTGGAGTTGTAGGCAAGGATTTCCTGCAGTCTGACATCGATAGATTGGAAGGCCATGGTCTTGATTTGGAAGGAGTTGAGAGGTCTGATGATTTGACCTTCAGGTGGGTAGCAAGGTATGGTGATGATTTCGGTGATGTTGAGACACTCGATACTCAAGTGAATTGTATCATTGGATATTCACCGCAGGTTCCAGAGGACTGGCGTTCATGCGCTGTACTCCTACTCGCTAATATGGCGCCAGAGTTGCAGAAAGCCATGCTGGAGCAGGTTGATACTTCCGCATTGGTTTTGGCAGATTCGATGGAGAAGTGGATTGTGGAAGAGATTGATGGAGTAAGAGAGGTCATGGCCAGAACCGATGTTCTGGTGATCAATGAAACTGAGGCTGAATCGATTACAGGTCATTCCGACATTGGAGAGGCTGCAGCGATTCTATTGTCCTCCATCAGGGGAGAGATGGTTATCATCAAACAAGGTGCTCAAGGTGCCACGGCTTTTGTTGGCGATGAGTCAATACATGTTCCGGCGGTTCCTGAGTGTGTCCCTGCAGACCCAACAGGGTGTGGGGACAGTTTCATTGGTACTCTGGCAGCCCATATGGCCATCAATATCAGGGCGGGAAGAACTCCGGAACATTCGCTCAGAGATAGTATGGTGGATGCTACTGTGGCAGCATCATTGGCACTCGAAGGATTCAGTATTCAAGCCATTGAATCAGCAGGCCAGGTCGAATATTCACGTCGTGCAGCAGCGATTGAATCAATCGTTTGAATCCAATCTCGGTAGTCCAGCAACACCGGTACTGGAATCACTTGTCGCTGACATGTCAGAGAATCTCAGTGGAACATCGGCTTCGGGTAGAATCCCTGCTCGATGATTCTCAAGCATCCTCGAGACTTCATCCACAACCAATCCTTGTTCTGAATCGGCCATCCTTTGAATCTCCTTCACTAATTGAGAATCACTATTTCTTTTTGCTTCCATTCTGAGTAGTTCTGTGGTGCGGAATTCATTTTCACCCCGCTTCAGCAAACCCTTTGCTTTTTGACCTAATTTACTCAACCCTGGAAGTATCCTGTTCTTCATCGACCTTGCCTCGCCAAGTCGCAAGTTGTCTTTTCTGAATCTGATTCTTTTCCCTCTACTTTCATTTCTTTGAGTTCTTAATTTCTGCATGTGTGGGAATCTTCCCAACCCCTCACTTCGATCGATTTCAAATTTCTTCTTCGCACCTGCCACCAGTTGTGAAGCATCTTCATCCATCATCTCGGCATCAAGAATTTCAGGCTCAACTTGGATACGATCCTTTTCAGGATCATTAGGGTTGACAGGTGGAAGGAAACTTGGAATGAAAGTCGTCGGTGCTTGACTCAAACCAATCTGGACATCATCCTTGAGAATTGAATCTCCCGAAATACTACCGGCATCTTTGAGCATCGCCATCGAGGAACGTTGTCGTTCTTCCTGCCAAGCGAGTCTCTGTCCGTGGACATTCTGTTGATGAGATGGAGCAGGGGTCATGGGTTGAGGTGATGAAGTCGGCTGTGTTGATGGAGCATCGAAGAGTCCTCCTTCTCCGAACATCGAAAAACCTTCATTCACAGGGGATTGAAATTGTTCATTTTGGGCTGTTGTGAATTCATTTTGGAAAGGACTGTTAGGAGTAGGCTTGACATCATTCATCGCCCATGGGTCATTTACCTGATCATAGGTCCTTTGACTCTGTGAGAATTGTGTCTGGGCATCTCTAGCTCGTTGGAAAGATTGCGGTTCATAGCGCTGTTCACTATGTTGTGGTTCATTGGAAACGACTGCTGAACCTGCAATCGTGCCTAGCCATGCTGGAGGCAGGTCTTCTTGTTCATTGCTATCTTCACCAAGTAGAGAGGCGATTGAAGTGCTGGCCACCAGCGGTTCAGGTTCGCTCTCGGCAATCAGTCGCTCTTCAATCGCTTTGGTGGTGGGAAAATCAGCAGCACGCATCAAGAATGCAAGTCCTTCTCTTGCCTCATCAAGTGTTTGTCCATCCTGTAATCGTTGAACGAGCGCAGTCATGCGCATCAATGAAGCATCGTTTCCATAGAGGGTGTGGCAGTCTCCATTCTCCGTATCGATGGTGAGGGTCGGCCTCCTTCCTAGAGCCCAACCTAGGATTATTGCTGAACCAACACCAAGAAACCAGTATTGTGCAGGGGGAACAAAAATTCTCAATCCAGCATAGATCAGAAACATTCCAATCCCGAACAACCAACGAGGAATCAGAGGGGTGGTGTGATGTCGCATTCTTGCAACAGCATCATACTTGAGATTGAGTGTATGTCCAGAACGTCGTTCTAGAATCAATCTAGACGAATCAAGTACCGCTTTGCAACGTCCGTCAAAGCCCGATAAGCGCAGGGAGGAGAACACTTCCGCATCCCCTCCCTCGCAGCGAGAGTCCTGCGAGTTAGAGTGCATCCCAGCGGCTCGACGAATTCTCACTCAATATGAATGCTACGTTACTTCTCGCGTGCGAGGTGGGGGTTTTGAGAGGTAATGCTCTGAACCGTCTAATTCTCAGATAACTCGGTGATTCTTCCAATCACTCTAGGTGAGGAATCAAGTTGATTCAGCAATGCTCTTCCTGGGCCATCTCTGCGAATCAGAATTGGCGAATCCCATTCAATATCTAGAACTTCACCCGTAACACCAGTCACTCTTCCAACCACAAACTGGAGGTCTGATGAAATATGCACTACATCTCCAACCACGAGTTCTCGGCGTTGGAATGGGTTCTTCTCTAATTTGACTCTAGTGGCTGAAGTGCTGAGCAGCGGCAGGGGTACCTCATCTTCGACATTCTTTGCTGGTGGTGGAAGATGCACAAGAATCGCACCACTGGATAACCATGCTTCATCGGCGTTACGCATTGCAATTCCAACTCTGTCTCCTGCGACAGCAACCTGTACGTCATCATCCATGACTTGGAGAGATCTGGCATTCGCTGTACCTTGACTAGGGAGTGCTAACAATTCATCATGTACTGAAACAGAACCTTGTTGCACATATCCAATAGCAACCAAGCCAATTCCCTTTACGTTGAAATGTTGGTCGATGGGAATGACAAGTGGCATTGCTGCTTCCGCGTTCAATTCATGGAGCATTTCGTCCAACATCTGCATCAATTGTTCACGAATCTCAATCCCATCGGCACTCACTTTCTGCCAAGAAGAAAGTCCTGCTTGTTTCATCAAGTCAGACACTTGCACTTCATCGACCCATCCATCATCTGGAG
>CAXRJY010000211.1:0-4647 GCA_964230915.1 Candidatus Poseidoniaceae archaeon
CGTTGGGAGTATGAAGAGTATGAAGAATCCGCAAATTATGTACCCAACTACAAGACAGATGGACCCGATGAGGAAGAACGAAATCTCAAAGAATATTTCAAGAAGAAGGAAGGAAAGTACGAACCCAAACTGAAATATCCATACGATATTGATGATCTCTCTTAGCCATTTGATGTTCATTCAGAGCCGCGTATCCCTACGATTCCCATCAGAGGAACTCCAGAAACGATCCTGAGACCTGAAACTCTCACCGAGGTCATTGAACAAGAACGGAGTCAGATTCATCCTATCTCGACTGGGAGAACCTCCGGTAGCATTGGCACACATGGCCGGCACTGGGAAACTCTGTTCCTCGCCCGGGCCAATCTCATACCACTGTTCACTCGGAACCACCAAATTCTGATTCCCAGTCCATTCGGACTGCTCGAACATGGTCCCTTTGGGCAGGCAGAAGCGCACGCGTTCGTCGGAATTGTTGGAGATTCGCAACTGCAAAGCATCGTCTGAGTTGTAACCGTCACCTACGCACTCAAGAATTTCAAGATAGCCAGTCTTCACCTTATGGTAGAGAGAATCCCCCTTATCTTCAATCTTCATATTGAGCGCTGCAGGAGAATACAATCCTGGCTTACCATCGCGTTGGCTACGCAGGAAGGAATTCTGAGTCAAGACCATGCGTCCGCCGAGGTAGTGATCGGGGTCATGGTATAGATCAGCATAGACTTGAGATGCTGCTGAAGTGAATTTCTCGCGTGAAGCCATGTCTGAAGCCATACTTCCAATGTTCACTCCATCAACCTTGATTCTGATCGCCTTGTCATCATTGAATGAGACTTTACCATTGGATGCAATCTCTTCTACAATACCGATGTCATCGATACTTCGTACCATGTCTGGATTGGGAATACCTCTAGCATCGAAAATGACATTTCTCCAGGTGTAAGGTGGAAGCCTCAGACTGACATCCTCAGTGCTGCAGATGTTGCGGTCATCGCTCAATGGACGACCGCGAAGAATCTTCATTGTGCGATGTCGCGGAGTTGGATTTGACAACTTGATGACGTATTCAGTATTCATAGAGACACCTCCTCGGTTTCCAATCCGCGATGTATGAACACGCGTAGGTCAGGAGAGATTCCGCTTGCTTTGTGGCCACGACATTCGTCGATGAAGCGCTCGAGACAATCCTTGTGACGGTGTTCCATTTCGGAATTGCAATGGAAATCCAAATGATTGGCTTCACCACCGAGATCTATCCTTTCAGTATCAGGCAAGAATATGCGAATGACATTGTGCGCTCCTCTGAGGAAACAACTGCTACGTACTGCGTCGTGGAGGTTATCGCAAACATGTTCCTTCCAAGCAATTGCAACAGGCTTCTCCCAGGTCTGGCGCCCGTGATGCCCATGTTGGGGGCCGGTTGGGACATCTGCAGATTCAACCGCTTCAGGCTCGCTGATGCTTGGTCGATGCGGATGATTGATGGCTGGTCTGAAGGCCTCTATCCAAAGCTCATCCCAGCATGCGGATGTTCTGGCACCAGGAATGCAATTCACCTCGAGGAGATTACTGGAACGATTTCCCCTTCTACCACTGCGTGTGCTTGGACTAACAACTGTAGCCAACGGATTCTGCTGTCTCGCAGGCTGACTCATCATTCCCCCCAACATCTTGTGAAGAGATTCAACCAATTCTTCTGCTTGCCCGACGGTCATGCCAATAGAAGACATCCAACCGATGACGGACTGGAACAATTTCGCAGCCTGTTCGCGTGTCAATCCTGTGCTGATGCAACTTGACAAGTTACGTGCGAGAGTGGCAACATATGTTCGATCATCAACGTCAACACTGACCTCATAACCCGAGACGTTCATTCCAAGAATATCGGATGCCAACTCGGCTTCTTTCTGTAGCCTCTTTATTGCGTCCTCTGTAGAGGCTGAAGGGTTCATCTGCTCTTGTGATTCTTCAACAAATTCCTGCAACTTTCCTTCTTCATCCTTGAAATATGCTCGTCCTTCTACTATCAGTTTCCTACACTTTCTACTGTAAGGTCCCCTGCCCGCATAAATCCTGTTTTCTTTCTTATCATACAATTCTGCCATAATTTTCCAACTCCGGAATTTGACTAAAAACGATGACTACTTATAAAGAATGAAACTATTCAAACTATTTTGAAATCAAATCCATCACTCTTGATCTGTAATATTCTCGCCCGCTACAAATTTTGTCCTCTCTTTAGTTACAGTATGTCACGCGCGCGAATTATGAGCATATTAACCGAACAATTTAAAAACGATTAGTGTTTAGGGAATATGCAGCGGAGGAAAATGGAATGAATACCACTACCACCAAGAACAGGGGGGAACGGCTTCGCCGTTCCTTGGACCGACTCTGCTGACATTGTCACTGTGACCACAGCCGTGGTCAAAGGCGTCGTTGATTGCATTTCAATCATCGACGGTAACATACCATGGGGGCATGGTGTAATGGATATCATCTGGGGCTTCGGATCCTAGGATCCCGGTTCGAATCCGGGTGCCCTCTCCAACTCAATGAACAAAAAATGAACGAAAAAACAGGAGGAAAAGAAAATGAAAATGAAAGAACAAGAAATAGATGACAGATACAGGAGCTTCAACGGTGTTGGAGATTTCTGGGAACATCCAAGAAAAGAAGGTTGGTACTTCTACGACGGCAGGTGCCCAATCTCCAACTGCATCGTGATTCCCACCGAGGATTCGGTAGAGGTTCACAACTTCGTGGTCTACGAAGAGGAAGACAGAGGCAAGGGCCATGGTATGGCGATGATCGCCGATATCAGGCAGGCTTTTCCAGGCAAACACATCTGGGTTGACACCTGCACCCACGCCAGGCCGTTCTGGGAAAAGATGGTGGAATATGGATACATCAACTCAATCGAGAATGATTACGATTGGCCTTGCATGGATACCACTTGCACAGTATGTCACCCCAACAGGACAGAAGGAAGGAGGAGAAGAAAATGAGCGGAGAGGATGATATATTCGTTAGCCCAGAGGACATGATTGACCACAATGGAGAACTCAACAACATCGAGAAATTCATGACAATCTTCGTGGCTTACAATCAGAAAAACATAGCAGAAGGAAAGGATTGGGACAACTGGCCCGAATGGGAATTCTGCCTGACCGAACTAAAGGATGCCTTGCATTTCGAGCAGGACGATGATTCTGAAGAGGTGATTCAGGAGAGAAAGGATTGGCTTGCTCTTATGCAGTTCATCCACGATTCTGATGCAGTCACTCTAGATGGCTACACCATCACTGTACAGGGTGATCATGGAACTCAATTCAGGTTTGAACTCGGGCTGGTCGATGAAGTATGGCTTTTCCCTGGTGAGATTGAATCTCACCTACAGGATGTCAAGAATACTGTCGGTAGGAAGTATCTGCCAAGGTCGACCAGCTACGCGATGTTCAAGGGTATTGAGCATTCATTAGGAGACTATTGGATCTGCCCAGAACATGTGCCTAAGTACGGAGGTAAAAGTACTGTTTTTACTCACGAGAAGACTTTGGAGATCGAAAGGAATAGCGAGGTGAATTTCCCCGCAGATACGCTTGCTCTCATCAAGAAGTGCATTGCTGATACCGAAATCTGGGTCGCTGAATTCGAGAAGGACCTCGAAGCAATAGAAAGAGCAGAGTGGATGGAAGAGAACTGGCCAGGAGGAATCCCCGACCAGGATTGGGAGTACCAATGAGGTGAGATGATGAACAATACAGAATTGAATTGGAGACCAGATGCCAGTGCCCCACTCTGGGATGCTGAGACAGAGGGCGAGCAGCAAGGTCCGTTCTTCGCTGACCTCGATATCGAGCACTTGAGGCAATCTGGTCCAACCTGTGTTCCAACCACTCTGGCGATGCTTGCCAGAGCGACAGGAGCCGACGTAGGACCGGAGGATTTCATGCCGAACATCAATTCGCAGTCTCCACACAGCTGGTCACAGGCATTGAAACCATATGGTATGCAATTGGCATACTGCAATTTCGATCTCAGGAGAATCGAGCATTACATCGACGAACTGGTTGAGATGGATGACCTGTTCGTGCTTTGCTTCTATTCCAAAGACCCACCATATGACCCTGAGGTGAAAGGAGGGAAACTCTGCACAGCGCATATCGTCACCCTGCACAAGGACATGATAATTGATACCGCCAGAGGAGGAGAAAAAGCAATTGTTTCTGCTAGCGATTATAACAGGTCAAAGAGACAGACGAAGAGGATATTCAGAATTGTACCAGAAGGTCATGCCAGGAGTATCTGAGGTGAGAAGATGATGTGGAAAGATAACCAATTGTTCAGTGAGGTTCCACTGCCCAAGGCAAGTGATGGGCCTCTCATCGTGGTTCACCCTGCAGCCGGAGCAAATTATCTGGCTTCATGGAACGTCATGATCGATCATGGCCAGCCATTCGTTCTGATATGTGATGATGTGAATCCACATTATCCAGATGAGTGGCCATATCATTCAGATGACACCGGCTACGAATATTTTGCAAGAATCGCTGATCCTGTAGGAATCGGAGCCGCGTACAGAAATCCTGACCTCAGTTTCCAGAATCTTCTGGTTCACAGAGCGATGGATGGAAAGGAAGGCTA